>JBEKAW010000057.1:0-10991 GCA_050015715.1 Candidatus Krumholzibacteriaceae bacterium | reverse complement strand
AGTACTCGATCGCGACGAACGTGCGGATCTCCTCCTCGCGCTCGCAGATGAGCCGCAGGCCGACGCTCTGAACGCGCCCCGCGCTCAGTCCCCGATAGAATATTTTCCAGAGAACCGGGCTGATGAGATACCCGACGAGCCGGTCGAGTATGCGGCGCGCCTGCTGCGCGTTCACCTTGTCGAGGTCGATGTCGCGTGGAACCGCCACGGCCTCTTCGATCGCGTGCTTCGTGATCTCGTTGAAGATGATGCGCTTTATCGGGAGTTTCGAGGCTTCGAGCACCTCCCTGAGATGCCAGGCGATCGCCTCTCCCTCGCGGTCCATATCGGTCGCGAGATAGATCGCGGAACTTTTCGAGGCCTCGCGGCGAAGCTCCGCGAGGACCTTCGTCTTCCCCTTGACCGTGACGTAGTGCGGCTTGAAGCCGTTGTCGATATCGATGCCGAGCTCGCGCTCCGGCAGATCGCGGACATGGCCGACGGACGCCTTCACCGTGTAGCCCTTGCCGAGATATTTCTTGATCGTGCGAGCCTTCGCGGGCGACTCGACGACGACGAGAACCTGATCCAACGGTGCTCCTTCCTCAATGAACGTGGCCGTCGCGCCGCGCGGCGTCCGGCGGAACGTCGTCCTCCGGCAGGTCGGATACGAAGCGGGACGCGAGCTCCCGCGCCTCTTCGAGCGAAACGGGGGGGGCGAATTCGAGGGCGGCGTTGTCGATTATCGAGCTCAACTGCAGCTCGGAGATCCAGCCGAGCCGATGGAGGCTGAGAAGGTACCCTTGCGCGGGTATCGACAGCATGTGCTTTTCGAAATCGCTCAGCACGCGGTTTCCGGTGCACGGACCGTTCATCGGCGTCCGATCCGTTACGTCGGAGCCGAAATCGAGCATCCGGAACGCCTGCCCGATGTCGAACAGCGAGTACCCCATCTCCTCCAGCTCGTTCTGAACGAGGGCGGCATCCCTGAGGTCGCCGGGATCAAGGTCCATGATGTAGTCGATAATCTCTCGTATTTTCTCGCTCATGATCCATCCCGCGGCGGGTTCCGGACATCCCGCCGCAAAAAGACGCATGTATAATTGCTATCCCGCTCCCTTTCCGCAACATCTTTTGTATTTCTTGCCGCTCCCGCACGGGCACGGATCGTTGCGCCCGGCTCGCGGGGCCGACCGGAGCGGCTGGGCTTTCGGCGCGGCGATCTCCCCCGAAGCCCCCGGCGAGACGGACTGCGGAGAGGCTCCCGCCGCCGCCTGCGCGCCCGCGGAACCGTAGGCGTTCGCCACCTGGTGAACGGCGACGCCCGAATCGGGTCTCCTCCGCGAGCGTCCCTCCGGGTCCGCGTCGAACCGCGCATGGAAGAGCGCCCGGAGAATCGACTGGTCGATGTCGTCGACCATTGCCGTGAACATCTGAAAGGCTTCCTGCTTGTACTCGATGAGCGGATCCTTCTGTGCGTAGGACCGCAGGTGTATCCCCTCGCGCAGGTAGTCGAGCTCGTACAGGTGGTCCATCCACTTCTCGTCGATGCTCTGAAGCATGATATAGCTCATGAATTTCTGCTTGATTTCCTGCGGGATTATCGATTTGCGCAGCTCGAACGCCTCGAGCGCCTTGCCGCGAAAGTGGTCGTACAGAATCCTGAGGTCGGCCCCCTTGTCCTTGAAGAGACCGACGAAATCGAACGACACGAGGAACAGGTTCTCGAGCTCCGCTGTGGCCGAATCGAGCTCCCAGTCGTCCGGCTCCGCGTTCTCGGGAGCGAACTTGTCGAGCGTCGCCCCGATGGTATTGTCGATGAGCTGACCGACGATCTCGTCGAGATTCTCGCTTTCGAGGATCTGGTTCCGCCGTCCGTAGATGACCTCGCGCTGCTTGTTCATGACGTCGTCGTACTCGAGAAGGCGTTTGCGGATCCCGAAGTTGAACATCTCGACGCGCTTCTGGGCGTTCCCGATCGCCCGCGTGATGAAGCGGTGCTGGATGACCTCTCCGTCCTTGACGCCGATCCGGTCCATGACCGCCGATATCCGTTCGGATCCGAAAAGCCGCATGAGCTCGTCCTCGAGGGAGATGAAGAACCGCGACGCCCCCGGATCCCCCTGACGACCGGCGCGTCCCCGGAGCTGCCGGTCGATCCGGCGCGCCTCGTGACGTTCCGTTCCGATGATATTGAGGCCGCACGGGACATCGGCCAAGCACTCGGCCGCGTTTTTCTTCGGATTCGAGCAGGAGTCGCATTCGCCGGGGGTCTCGCAATAGATGCAGCAGCGTTCGCACTGCACCACGCCGGCCTCGAGCTTGATGTCGGTGCCGCGGCCCGCCATGTTCGTCGCGATCGTGACGGCGCCTTTCCTGCCGGCGAAGGCGACGATTTCCGCCTCGCGCTGGTGGTACTTCGCGTTGAGCACGTTATGCTGGATTCCTTCGCGCGTGAGCATCCTGCTCAGGGTCTCCGAAACCTCGACGGAGACCGTTCCCACGAGAATCGGGAGCCCGCGCTCGTGGATTCGTCTGATCTCCTTTATGATGGCGGTGTATTTCTCGCGCTTCGTCCGGAATATGACGTCGTCGTAATCGATGCGCCGCACCGGCCTGTTGGTCGGGATGACCTCGACGGCGAGCTTGTAAATCTTGTGGAACTCCTCCTCTTCCGTCTCCGCCGTGCCGGTCATGCCGGCGAGCTTTGCATACATCCTGAAGTAGTTCTGGAGGGTGATCGTGGCGAGCGTCTGCGTTTCGCCTTCGATCGTGACGCGCTCCTTCGCCTCGAGCGCCTGGTGGAGGCCTTCGCTGAACCGCCTCCCCGGCATGAGACGTCCCGTGAATTCGTCGACGATGAGAACGTGCCCGTCCTGCACGACGTAATCGACGTCCTTCTCGAAAAGGGCGTACGCCTTGAGCAGCTGCGAGAAGTTGTGGATGATCTCCGTCTTCTCGGCGTATTTCCGGTAGGCGGCGTCCTTTTTCCGCGCCCGTTCCTTCGGCTCGAGGGAGGCGTCCGATTCGATCTCCTTGATCTGGATCGACAGGTCTGGAAGAACGAAGAGCTCCTGGTCCTCCGGCGACAGGTTGTTGCGTCCCTTCTCCGTCAGGTCGATCGTGTTCGCCTTCTCGTCGATGACGAAGTAGAGCTCCTCGTCGAACTCGTGGAGGCGCTTTTCACGCATGAAATCGGCCTCGGTCGAGAGCCTGAGCCGCTCATAGCCGGGCTGCTTCCGGAGCTTCGTGAATTTCTTGTTCTTCGGGTCGCCCCGCTGCGCGAGCAGGAGGTTCACCCCGACATCGTCGTCTTTCCCCTCCGTCTCCCCGGCGCGCTCGACCTTCGTCATGAGATCGTTGATCATCTGCTTTTGCTTGCGAACGAGAACTTCGACCCGGTTCCGGAGATACGAATAGTTGTCGGCCAGCGCCGAACCCGAGACGGGCCCCGAAATGATGAGCGGCGTGCGCGCCTCGTCGATGAGGACGCTGTCCACCTCGTCGACGATCGCGAAATAGAACCCTCGCTGCACCTGGTACTGTTTTCCCGGCCTCATGTTGTCGCGGAGATAATCGAACCCGAATTCGTTGTTCGTGCCGTACGTGATATCGGAGGCGTACACCCGGTGCCGCTCCTCGGTTTCCATCTCGTTCTGGAGGAAGCCGACCGTGACGCCGAGGAAACGGTAGATCTCCCCCATCCATTCCGCGTCGCGGCGCGCGAGGTAGTCGTTCACCGTGACGAGATGCGCGCCCTTCTTGGCGAGCGAATTGAGGTAGAGCGGCATCGTGGCGACGAGCGTCTTGCCCTCACCCGTCGCCATCTCCGATATTATGCCCCGGTGAAGAACGATCGCCCCCGCGATCTGCACGTCGAAGGGAACCATGTCCCAGGTCGCCGGACGGCCGACGACCTCCCAGGTACGTCCGACGAGCCTCCGGCACGCCTCATAGACGAGACCGTAGGCCTCCGGCAGAATCGCATCGAGCGTCTCTCCCTCCCGCACGCGGGAGATGAACTCCTCCGTTTTCTTCGGAAAATCGGCTTCAGCGAGCTCCCGGTACCGCTCCGCCCACTCCTTGACGGCCGCAATCTCGTCCACGAGACGGTTTATGAGCCTCGTCTTGCGATCGCCGAAGATTATCTGCATCAAACCTTTCATCAGTCACGAAACCTCCATTTTGACAGCAAGATAACAAATCGGGAAGGCGATAGCAAGGCACCTGCAGGCTCGAGCGATGCGTCCAATCGGCGCTTCCTCCAGCCCCGGCGGCCCCACGGCCACACCCTAGGACGCGACCGGGACCTTGAGCCAGACCGCGTGCAGCACGCCGCTGTTCGAGCCGAAGTAGACGCGCGTTCCGTCGCTCGCGGGAGATGAGTATGCCGGCGACGCGGCGTGGAACTCCCCCGCGATCTTGCCGCTCGCGGCGTCCACCGCCACGAGTCTCGACGCGTACGTCGTGACCAGAACTACCGTGCCCGCGACCAGCGGTCTCGAATGAACCGCGCCGCCGACCTGGCACCGCCAGAGTTGCACGCCGTCGAACGTGAGAGCGCAGAGATTCCCGTTGTTGGTTCCGACGAATATCACGTCCCCCCCGCGGGATGGAGCCCCATCGACAGCGGAACCCGCGGAGAGACGCCAGATCCGTTTCCCGCCCGTCAACGAGTATCCGTTGACGTATCGGCCGCCGCCGAAGACGACCAGATTCCTTTCCTCGATGCAGAGCGGACTCGACAGTATTCCTCCGCCCGCGTTCACCCTCCAGACGATCTTTCCACGGAGGTCCAGCCGGACGAGGAATCCGTCCGTCGTCGCCGCAATGACGTAATCCGGCCCCACGGCGGGGCTCGCCACGATCGATGCGCCGATCTTCCTCTGCCAAAGCCTCCGGCCGTTATCCGAACGCACCGCGACGATTCTCCCGTCGACCGTTCCCGCGACGACGAGGTTCTCCCTGGCCTGCGGACCGCTTACGATCTTCGAGCGTGCCGCGAAAGACCAGATCGCGGCCCCCGTATTCGCATCGAGGCAAAACAGATCGCCCCGGTAGTTCGCGCACACCACCCTCCTCCCCGAGAGGCACGGGGATGCGCCGACACCGGCGCCCGACCGGTAGCTCCACGCGAGATTCCCCTCGCTCGTGTACGCGTAAAGCGATCCGTCTCTGCAGCCGATGTAGACCTTTCCCTCATACGGGCACGGCGACGAGGTGGCCGCCCCCTTGAGATCCGCCCTCCATGCCTCCGTCAACGCGAGCTGCGCCGGACGATTGATCTGCGCCGGCGGCTGCGGGCCCGCCGCGGGGCGAAGCGGCGGCGCCCCCGAAGCGGTCGAATCGGGCTTCACCGCATCGGATGCGCCGAGAAGCGCGCTCGGCTGCCTCGACGCCGGAGACCTGTAGTGCTTCAAGAGCGGACCGAGGAAGATCACGACGAGGAGGGCCGCCGCGAGACCGGCGGCGATGACGGGGGTGCGAGGGCGCCTCGGCCGCGCGACGGTCCGGTCGTCCGGCGCCGCCTCCTCGCGCGCCTCGCTTTTCCAGCGAAGCGCCGGAAACGACCTCGCCACGGCGAGCTCGATTCCCATTTCGCGCGGGAACTCGAATGCGGGAAAGAATACGCTGTTCCGGAGAGATTCGGCGTGCCGCGCGACGAAATCGGCCGACGGCGCGAGAATGAGCGTGTGCTCGCCTTCGCCGATAGTGAAGTGATTGACCACGAATAGATCTTCCGCCGCGCGAGAAAAGAGATCACGCTGATTGTTCCCGTCGCCGAGCGCCACCTCCGAAAATCCGCGGAGCGACTCGGCGGGGTGCCGCCAGCCGGAGCCCCCGTCCCAGTGGACCAGCTCCGCATCGCGATTCGAGAGAAGGTACACGTCGTCGCCGCGGCGTATCTGGATCATGATGAGGGCTCCCGCGATGACGTCGCCATCGCCCGCCGCACCCTCGGTTTGCGCCCTGAATTGAGCGATAAAACGGGTAAAGTAGTGCTCGGGGGCGCCGAGGCGGGACGCCGATACGGCTTCCCTGAAAAGCGTTCTGAGGAGCGGCTCCTGCGCCGGCTCACCGGGCGAAAAGAAAAGGAAGAACTCCTCGCCGCCGTCCCTGCCCGGAATCTCCTGGTAGACGAGAGAATCCTTGTTCCCCTGGGCGCCGAAGCACACAAAGGAGGTTCGCTTCATATGAATCACCCCGGAGACCGAGGGTAGTTTGCGCGTGGATAAAAATCAACACTTATCAGCAGTGGGGGTGGCGCGAAGGCCTTTCGGAGAGGAGCCGCGGGCCGCTCATCCGATGCGGGAGAAAACTCCCCTGACCGCAGTCACGAACTTGTCGATGGGACCCACCTCGTCCTTCTCTTCCGTGTCATTTCCCCCGATCGAGTAGTACTTGCTCGCGATCGGATTGTCGGGGTCCCACTTGAGGGCTTCCTTGAAATGCTTGAGCGCGATCTTCTTGAGCCCCGCCTTGAAGTACACGAAACCGAGGTTCGCGTGATAGTCGGCGTTGTAGAACTCCATCTCGATCGCCTTGAGACACTCGTCGCGCGCCTCGTGAAGCCGCGTATTGAGCATGCCGAGACAGAATCCGTACCAGCTGTGGTATGCGGGGTTCGTGGGGTCGTACTTGATCGCGGCCTTGAAGAGCAGCGCCGCCTTGTCGAACCGCCCGTTCCGCATCGCCTCTTTCGCCTGAGTGAACGACAGCCCGGCGGAACGCCGGTCCTTTTCCTGGATCGCGATCACGTCCTTGGAGGCGCCTTTGCTCTTCCGGAGCGACTCATCGTACGTGGCCCGTTTCTGCCCATCGCTGAGGATGCCGTATGCCTCGTTGATCTCCTTGAAATGCTCGCGGTTCTCCGGCGTATCCCCCGCCGCGTCGGGATGGTAGAGCTTCGCGAGGCGGAAATAGTTCCGCTTGATCTCTTCCACCGACGCAGTCGGCCAAACCTCAAGTACGGAATAGTAGTCGGCACCCACGGCATTTCACCTCTACTTGTGAACGGGCTGCAGTTCGCGGAAGAGATTCACGGCGAGCTCGTTTTCGGGGTCGAGCTCGAGCACCATTTCAAGGTTGCGCATCGATTCGTCCCTGGCTCCCTTTTCGTAAAGCGCGAGCGCCAGGTTGAGCCGCGCCTTCAGGTATTCCGGGTTTATCTTGAGCGCCGTCTCGAATTCCATCACCGCGTCGTCCGTCATTCCCCTGTTCGCGTACGCGATACCGAGAAGGTTGTGCACGTCGGCATAGTGGGGATTCAGCGAGAGCGCTTTCTTGAGCTCCGCGGAGGCCACGTCGTATTCCCCGTTCTGAATCGCCTCGAGCGCGATCTGCTTGCTTACCTGCGAAGAGGAAGGTTTTTCCTCGAGGAGTCTCGTGAAGGCCTGCTCGCACTCGGGCCGGGGAGCCTCGCTCCTGATGAGCCGCGCGAGGTCCTTGATATGATCGGCGAAGAACGACGGCGCCGTCGAAAGGCTCGTCTCGAGCTCCTCGACCGCCCGTCCCGGTTCCCCGTGATCGCTGTAACTCTTCGCGAGCATGACCCGGGCCCTCAGATAGGCCGGGTTTATTTCGAGCGCGCGTTTGAAGCACTCGCGTGACTCTTTCACCCGTCCCAGCGCGGCCTGCAGATTCCCGAGGCTCGAGTGGACGTCCGCGTACCGCGGCTGGAGCTCGAGCGCCTTCTCGAGCGCGCGCACGGCCTCTTCCTGCTTGCCGTCCCGGGACGAGAGCTTCGCGCACTCGACGTACGACTCGACCATGTACATGCGGATCATCTCCTGATCCTGGCTCTTCCCCTCCGTCGCGATGGTCGAAAGGTACGATTCGAACTCCCGGCACGCCTTCTTGTATTCGCCGTTGTTGAAGTGCCTGAGCGCCTTCTTCAAGCCCGGTCGAGGCACGAATTGGAAAAATCGTTCTGAGAACATCGCTGCTTACCTGCCTTACGCTGCTCGCATATCCGCCGGATCGTATAAATCTTTCGTTGCAATACAAGCAATTCGCAGGCCAAAACCGCCCTCAGCGGGGCTCGGCGGCCGGCAAGGCGGAAATGCGCGGCGGAAGCGAGCGACTTTCGCGTTCCACAGTGAGATAGGCGCGCGACGAGTAGGTTGGTTTGGCTCTCGCGACGAGGCTCAGCGTGCATTTTGCAAGAGTCGCGGCGTCGGGGCACTCCACTTCGATCCGGCGCGCGAACTTCGCCGGGGGAAGGATATAATCGGGTAGAATCGTGAACCGGTCCTTCCCCTTGTCGTCGCGCAGGATGAGCGAGATCGTCGAGCATTCAGTGAGAAGAAAGGACACTTCGACGCTGCATCGCTTCCGTTCGGTGTCAAAGACGAGATTTTCCGCCGAATAGCGGATGAGATCGGTGCCGACCCAGAAGTACTGGGCCCCGGCGCGCTCCGAGACGAAGATCTGGCCGAAACGGCGGTAGATCGCGATACCGCGCGGCTCGTCGAACTCCCCCGCGCCCGTTCCGGGCTCCCCGATCGCGAGGAGGTAGCCGAGGTGCCGGTCGAACTTGTGGATTCGGCCCGCGGCGCGGTCCGTGACGTAGATGTTTCCGTAATAGTCGATCGCCACATGATCGAACGAACCGGTTCCCCCGAACGCGGAGCGCCGCACGAGACCGAGAGCTTTCCCCTCCGGAGATACCCGCCAGAGTCTGCCCCCGAGGCTGTCCGTGATCACGATGAAATGATCGCCATAGTAGAGAAACTCGTCCCCTTCCGTCACGGCGGCGATCGCGTAGGGTCTCCACAGGGACGCGCCCTTCATCTTGATGTCGAGCGATTTCACCAGGGATCCGTCGACGCCGAGCACGACGATCCGGTTGTTCCCCGTATCGGCGACGTAGAGAAGACCACCGCTCAGGCAGACTCCCGAGGGCGACGAAAGCGTCCCGCCGGCGGGTCCGCGGATCTCCCCGACCCATGCGAGCGTGTTGTCCTCGGCATAGCGAAGGTGGACGATCCGGTTGTTCCCCGTGTCCGCGACGTAGAGATTCCCGTCCTTGTCCCCCGTCAGGGCGAGCGGATTCCGGAATTCCATCTCGCCGTCCCCCGGCCGCCCGACGATGCCGATCGACGTGATACTCTTGTTGTAGATGATGTCGCACGCGCCGCTGTTGACCCCGTACACGGTGAGCTCGTCGTCGTCGCGTGAAGTGCCGGGGTTGTCCTTGCTCGCGAGCTTCACGCAATAGAGTCCCTCGGGATCGTTGAACCTCTCGCGGTACCCCGAGTAGATGTCGAGATGGAACTGCGTCACCTTGTGAAGGCCGAGACAGTGCGTCCACGGAGGAGTCACGAGCGTCGTCCCCCCCCGCTCGGCGCCGTTCGCGAGAGAGATGACCGCAAGGCAGGCCGCGATCACGAGGACGAAGATATGGATCCTCACGGCGCGTTCACCCCTTCCTCGGCCATCGCCCGGTACGCCGAAAGGCTCTCGAGCACCTTCTTCACGTAGCGGCGCGTCTCGTGCGGCCCGATCATTTCGATCGCCGTGATCGGATCCTTCGCGGGCGGGAACCGTTCCGCCCACCCGGCCATCCTTCCCTCTCCCCCGTTGTAGGAGGCGAGCGCCCCCACGAGCGAGCCCTTCGCGCGCGCGAGAAGATAGCTGAAGTACTTGATCCCGATCGCGATGTTCCTTTGGGAATCGAAGAGGTCGTCCGGGAGCAGCCTGCTCGAATCCGCGTCGCCTGCGATCCACGACGCGGTCGCCGGCAGGAGCTGCATGAGCCCGCGCGCTCCGTTCGCGGAGACCGCCTTCGAATCGAACCGGCTCTCCTCCCGGATGAGGGCGAGGACGACGAGCGGGGAGACGTCGAGAAATCCCGTCTCACGAGCGATGTCGACCATGTGCGGCAGGGGATACGCGAACTCCCAGGGAAAGACGCGCGACGTATCCCGCGGCGCGGCAAGGGTCAGGAGAAAGAGGGACAGCGCGTCGCGTCCATGCGTCGCCGCCCCCGCATAGAGCCTGAGCAGCCGGGCCTGGACCGCACCTGTCCTCCGCGGGGAACCGCTCGCACCCCCGGAGCCTTCGCCCCGGGACCCGGCCATCAGACCGGGAACCGAAACGAGATTCCTCGCGGTCATGTCGGCCTCCTCGCCGAGCCCGGCCTCGAGAAAGGTCCGGTACGCCTCGAAGACGGGGAGCCGCTCGAAGGCACTGTCCGCGCGCACCGTATCGAGCTGCGCGCGGCGTCGATCGGCGCATTCGGTCAGGGCGTCCATGCGCCGTCTCTCCGCTCCGGTGTTCCGCGCCGACAGCGCCGAGTCCTCCCCGCTCCGCGCGGCCATCGCATAGAACGAACGGGGACAGCCGCGCACGAGGCTGTCCGACCAGGCGGATCTCGCCGAGTCCGAGGAGCTCGTCCGCATCATCCAGTAGAGCGCCGCGGCCCGCTCGGTACCCCGCGTTCCTCGCATGAGATTCCGCACGATGTTCCGGGCCTCCGCCTTCCTGCCGAGCCACGAGCGGAGGGCCGCCTCGCTCAGTCCCGCCTGCACCCAGCCCGGATCCCCCGGGCGCCGCCGCCGCACGGCGGTCCAGACGGAGAGCGCCTCGTTCCATTTCCGCTGGGTCACGTATATTCTCGCGGCTGTGTCGAGCGCGGACAGGGCCGTCTCGCTCTTCGGATAAAACGTCCCGTACATGCGGAAATGCCGCGCGGCCTTGTCATATTTCTTCAAGCGGTATTCGATGGATGCGGCCCCGTACAGGCAGGCCATCTTGAGCTTGACGCTCGCCGGCGAGGAGAAGAGACGCCAGTACAGGTGGAGGGCGCGTTCCGGCGCCCCCGACAACGCCAGCACGTCCGCCCTGCAGAGAAGAGCCTCGAGGTCATCGGGCCTCCCCGCCAGGATATATCCGCTGATGTCGTTCGCCTCGCGCGCGAGATGAAGCGCCGCCGCGCTCCGGGCAATGCTCGCCAGCGTCGCGGCCGCGATCTTCGGAAAGAGCCCTTCATACCGGTGGATCAGATCCTT
>JBEKAW010000056.1:0-10996 GCA_050015715.1 Candidatus Krumholzibacteriaceae bacterium | reverse complement strand
CCAGAGCCGCTCCGCGTCCGCCGGGCTCCGCCTGCGGCCGCACAGCTCCGCATATCTCGACATCACGGCTCGCTTCACCCGCGGGGCCGGGTCGCTCCGAAACCGTTTCAGCAGATCCTCAATGTTCAGCTTGTCGTTCATGGTCGCTCCTTCTTGGATTCTGGGTTTGCTACGCCCAAGCGCTCTCTCAAGTTCGCAATGGCGTTGTGCATCCTGCTTCGTGCCGTTCCCTCGGGAATCCCGAGAATCTCGCCGATTTCGCCGTACGCGAGATCCGCGCCGATCCTCAGGAACACCACTTCGCGCAGCTCCTCGGGCAGGGCAGTCACGAGACGCAGGAGCCTGGCTCCGATGAGGTCGTCGGGGCAGTCGACGGATTCATTTCCTACGAGCGGCATCGAGTCGAGCTCCGACGGATCGACGGGAAGCTCCATCGCATGGTCGCGCACGTGATTTCTTCCCGTGTTCAGGGCAACCGTGTAGAGCCAATTCGGAAAGGGACGCTCCGGCACGTACGACGCGATCCCGTCGATGACCCTGAAGAACACTTCCTGCACGAGGTCTTCGAGACTATCGGTGTCCCCCCCGACGAACGAGGCCAGAGCGCGAGCCACACCGGGAGCATGTCGGTCGTAGATCTCCTCGAACGCGGCTGCATTGCCGTCGCGCGCGAGAAGAGCGAGCTCCGCATCGCTCAGCTTCGCTACTTTGCTTCGCACTTCTTCAGGAGCGCTTTCACCTGCGCTTCGGTGCTGAGATGGTGAAATTCGGCGATCGCGGCCGCCCGGCCGAGAAGCCTGCATTTCAAATCGGCGGGCACGCCGTCCCGTTGCGCCAGGTTTACCATGCTGCTGACGTAATTGATCATCATCACTTTCGATGCTGTCGGTGTGAGGTCCCACGCGAAATCCCAATCCGTCGCGGAATCGAGCCGGAATCGCTCAAGGACGAGGCGCGCGGCTTCCTCGGCGGTGAGCCCCTTTCCCGCGACCCGCCGCGATAGGCCCTCTTCGATGGCAGGATCGGGCTTCAGGCCGAGCTCCTTCAACCGCTCCTCACTGACTGTCACTGCGATGTATAGAGGCACCTTTTGGTCTTTGATCCACTGTGCAACCAATGCGTGGGGATCTTCAGCCGCGGTTCCGGTCTTCGATCGTTCAGCCGATTTCAGAAATGCATGTTCCCGGCGGAGCGCATCGACGTACTCCGGCATCCTCAAGAGAGTCCAGTTGATCACAACGACGTCGTTCCTGAAGTCCATTCCGACCTGGAGTGCCAGAGGAGGAAAAGTGTCGTTGTCTCCGTTTGTAATGAGAACAGCGCCAGTGGGCAGCCCGATGAGCATATTGTACGCGAAATCCTGGAGGGGACGGGAGATGATTCTCCTGTCAAACATCGCCTTGAGCGTTGCTGTCGCCTTTTCGAACTTTCCGAACCGCAGGTATAAGGCGGCGAGCGACATCAACGCCTCCCCGTAGTCGGGATCGATCGTTCTTGATCGCTCGAGAAGCTTTTCGGCCTCGTCGGCCCCGCCGTCGAGCATGATGCACTCGGCGTAGAAGTCGAGCGCCTTCGGATTATCCGGCTCCAGCTCGACGGCGCGTTTGCCCGCACGTTTTGCCGCTTCCAGCTCGCTGCTGTACCGCTGGGCCATGCCGAGGTTGACGAGGGCATTGGCCGTTTCCCCATGCTTCTCGATGTACTCCCGCCACTGATTCGCGAGGGCGACGTACGAAGCCTTATCCAGCGCCCGGTCGCGCATCCTCGGAACGGGTTCGGGTTGGGATAGGGCGTTTGTCGTGAAGCACACGGCGAGAAGCAGGCACGCGCCGAGAACGCGCAACAGTCCACCAATCCTCATGATACTCTCCTTCGTGCTAGAGGCTTCATCTGCATTGAGCGGGGCAGAAACCGGCCCCACTCTAAGAACACGCCGGAGGCTGGAAACGTTCACACCTATCGTAGGATCGCCGTGGAGATTCTTCGTTCGCGATTATTCGATTTCAGGGAATCAGATCGCCTATTTGACCGCGCGGCCCTCGAGGAACGCCTTCTTGTTGATCTCGCCCGTGCCCTTCGGGGCCATGCGCTCGATCACCTGGAGCCACTTCGACTCCTCGAGGTCGATCTCCTGCGAGAGGACGCCGAGGAGAATGGTGTTGACGAGGCGCGGGTTCCCGAGCTTCTTCCCGATGTCGAAGGCGTTGATGACCTTGGTCTTCGGCACGCGCGACTTGAGCTTGGCGTCGACTCCCTCGGGATAGGCGAACTTGCCCGTGGTCGTGATGGGCGGCATCATCTTCTGGTCGCTCGCGATGATCGTGCCGCCGGGCCTGAGGTAATGCACCCAGCGCAGCGCCTCGGCGATCTCGAAGCCGAGAATGATGTCCGCCTCGCCCTCGGGGATGAGCGGCGAGTGGACCTTCTTCCCGAAACGCACGTGGCTCGTCACGACCCCGCCGCGCTGCGACATCCCGTGCACCTCGCTCTTCTTCGTGTCGAGCCCCATGACCTTCGCGACCTCGCAGAGGATCTCGCTCGCCAGCAGCACCCCCTGGCCGCCCACGCCCACGATCAAAACGTTCGTCGTGCCGTCCTTCATTGCAATCCTTCCTTATGCTTTCTTCAGTTCCTGAATGGCTTCCTCGGGGCACACCTGGAAGCAGAGCGTGCAGCCCGTGCAGAGCTCGAGATCGATCTGCGACTTCGCGCGCCCCTTCTCGTTCTTCTCGGAAGACGTCGTGATCGCGGGGCATCCGATGCGGAAGCAGGCCCCGCACGCCGTGCACTTCTCGAGAAGTACTTGGAATTTCGTCGTGGCTTTCAGCTTCGACGGGAAGAGCACGCACGGCCGCGTCGTGATGACCACGGACGGCGCTTCGCGCGCGATCTCTTCCTTGAGAATGGCGATCGTCTCCTCCTGGTTGAACGGATCGATCGTCCGCACGTGCTCGACGCCGAGTGCCTTCACGAGTTCGATGAGGTTGATCGCATTCGTCTTCTCCCCCATGAGCGTCTTCGACGTGCCCGGATGGTCCTGGCCGCCCGTCATCGCGGTGATGCGGTTGTCGACGATGATCGTCGTCTGGGTGCCGCGGTTGTACACGACGTTCGCGAGCCCCGTGATCCCGCTGTGGAGGAAGGTCGAATCGCCGATGAGGGCGACCGTCTTCTTCTTCGTCTTCTTCGCCTTCTCGATGCCGAAGGCGTGGTTGATCGAAGCCCCCATGCAGAGGCAGGTGTCGATCGTCTCGAGGGGCGGCAGCGCCGCGAGGGTGTAGCAGCCGATGTCCCCCGTCACGAACACGCCGCACTTCTTGAGCGCCATCATGACGCCGCGGTGCGGGCATCCGGGGCACAGCACCGGCGGCCTCGGAAGAACGCTCTCCTGGGGCTGCCTCGCCGGGGCCGCGCTCTTCGGGAGCACGCCCGCCTCGATGAATCCGTCGCGCACGCGCTCGACGTTGAGCTCCATGTAGTTGGAGAAATACTTCTTCCCCTCGCAGGGGATCCCCGCCGCGAGGATCTGCTCCTCGTAGAACGGCTCGAGCTCCTCGACGACGATGACGCGGTCCACCTTCGAGGCGAAGTCCATTATCTTGTTCATGGGAAGCGGGTACCCGAGCCCGAGCTTGAGGAAGCTCGCTCCGGGCAGGACCTCTTTCACGTACTGGTAGGCGACGCTTCCCGAGATGATCCCGACCTTCTTGTCCCCCCACTCGGTCTTGTTCAGGGGCGTCGTCTCGGCGAGCTTCTTGAGCGCTTCGAGACGGTCGATGACCATCTTGTGACGCACGATCGCGTAGACGGGCATCATTACATATTTGGCGATGTTCTTCTCGAAGCCCGGATGCTCCGCCGTGCGCCGCTCGCCGATCTTCACAAGGCCCTTCGAATGGGAAATGCGGGTCGTCATCCGGAAAAGCACCGGCGTGTCGAACTTTTCGCTGATATCGAAGGCGTCCTTCACCATGTCGAGCGCTTCCTGGCTGTCGGAGGGCTCGAGCACGGGGATCGAGGCGAATTTGCCGTAGAACCTGTTGTCCTGCTCGTTCTGCGACGAGTGGAGGCTCGGATCGTCGGCGCTCACGAGGATGAGCCCCGCGCCCACGCCCGTGTACGCGAGCGTCATGAGGGGATCGGCCGCGACGTTCACGCCGACGTGCTTCATCGCGGCGATCGAGCGCGCGCCGCCCCAGCTCGCCCCGACCGCCACCTCGAGCGCGACCTTCTCGTTGATCGACCACTCCGCGTAGATGTCCGCCTTGAAATGGCGCGCGATCGTCTCGAGAATCTCGGTGCTCGGCGTGCCGGGATACGCGGACGCGAACTCGCCGCCGTGCTCGAAGACCCCGCGCGCGAAGGCCTCGTTTCCTGATAGAAGCATCTCCATAGATGATTTCCTCCCGGTGGGGGCATTTTCCGAAGGTTTTATTCGTCGAATGGCGAAATAGGGTCTTGGGATACGTTAAATGGAATGGCGGAAAATTTCAACTAAATATTCGCTGGAAACTATTCCTGGATACACGTGATTGTGCTACGGTGCGGGCGGTATCCACAAGAACCATAACCCGGGAGGTGCGTGTATGGCAAAGCGCTACGGTCTGCTAGCAGTGCTTCTGTCCTTCTGCCTCGTGCTCTGTGCTCCCGCGGCGCGGGCGAACTGGGTGGTGAACGGCGTACTCGTCTGCGGCGCTGACTTCTCTCAGAGCAATCCGATGACCATCTCGGACGGACGGCACGGTGCGATCGTTGTCTGGATGGACTATCGCAACGGGAACGACTGGGACATCTATGGCAATAGAATCGACGCGGAAGGCAACGTCTCGGGGACCGGTCTGCCGATATGCATCGCCCCGGATCTTCAGCAGCTCGACGGCGTCATTCCCGACGGCACGGGCGGCGCGATCATCGTGTGGAGCGACGACCGGAACGGACCTCGCTCCATTTATGCGCAGAGAGTCGACGGAGCCGGAGTCGTCCAGTGGGCGGAGAACGGCATGCGCGTATCCACGGCGGCCGGCTTTCAGGATTATGCCCGCATCGTCCCCGACGGAGCCGGCGGCGCGATCTTTACGTGGCATGACACCCGGAACGGCAACTACGATATCTTCGCCCAGAGGATCGATGCCGACGGAAACTATGTCTGGGCTTCGGACGGCGTGCCGGTATGCACCCAGGGGAGCGATCAGTATGACCCGGACATGGCGGCGGACGGCACGGGCGGCGCCATCATCGTCTGGATGGATTTTCGCAACTCGATATCGAACATCTACGCGCAGAAGATCGATGCGTCGGGCGCTGTCCAGTGGGACACCGATGGCGTCCCGGCCTGCCTGGGCAGCGATCAGAATTATCCCAAAGTCATCGCCGGCCCCGGCGGCGGCGCATATGTCGAATGGCTCGACTATCGTACCGGATACGGCGATGTCTACGCGCAGGTGATCGACGGGAGCGGTCAAGAGGGTTGGGGGAGCGGCGGATTGGCGGTCTGCGCGGGGTCCTGGCAGAAGTATAGCCCGGAGCTTGTCGGGGACGGAGCCGACGGCATGATACTCGCCTGGAGGGACGAACGAAGCGGGGACTATGACGAGGTGTACGCGCAGCGTATGGACCCGGGCGGAAATATCGCGTGGCCCGAGGGCGGGACGCGCGTTGTTCCCTCCTACATAGTGGATGGCGAACTCCATCTCATGGCCGACGGCAGCGGCGGAGCGATAGTGACCGCGCCCATCTATTTCGACGAAAATTTGCCCAACGATATCTATGCGCAGAGGTTCGACCACGACGGCAATCTGCTCTGGGGGCCGAAGGGTGCCCCCGTGGGCATCGCCCCGGGTTACCAGGAGAATCCGACTCTCGCTCCCGACGGATTCGGGGGGGCGATCATCGCCTGGGAAGACAATCGCGCGGGCAATGGCTACTCCGATATCTACTGCCAGCGCATCGGCGCTTCGGGGCTCTGGGGGGATCCCGAGCCCAAGATAGTCTCGTGCCTCGACCTGCCCGGCGACCAGGGCGGCTGGGTGCGAATCAAGACGAGGGCGTCGTCGCATGACGTGGCGGGCGAGACCGACACCCCGATAGCCGGGTACAACGTCTGGAGAATGATACCGGGCGGCCCCGGGCCGAAAGCGATTTCGGCGGGCGCGGCGAAGACGGCGGGGGTGGCGAAGGCGGCAAGCGCGGCGAAGACGGCGGTCGCGCCGGCGGTTCCGAGCTCGAAGCTCCTTGCTCTTCTCGCCGACCCCGCGACCGCGAAGGGCATACGGGTGAGCGGCTCCAGCGCCGCCGCTCTCGGCCTGCCCGAAGGGGATTGGGAATCGGTCGGCTTCTGGTTTGCGACGCGGGACACCCTGTACAACGCGGCCGTTCCCACGAAGAACGATTCGACCGAGGCGGGGGTGCCGCTCGAGATCTACATCGTTACGGCGCATTCGACGACGGCCGGTCTTCTCGTCGCGTCGGCGCCCGACAGCGGCTATTCGGTGGACAACCTCGCGCCGAGCGTGACGGCGGGGTTCGTGGGGGCCGAGACGGCGTCGCCGCACGGGCTCTCGCTCTCCTGGACGCAGAACGGCGCGCCAGACATCGGGAAGTACGCAATCTACCGTGGCGACGACGCTTCCTTCGTGCCCGACGTATCGAATCTCGTCGGATCGACGGGAGAGACCATGCTCTTCGACGGGAGCTGGGTGTTTGCGTACCATTACTTCTACAAGCTCGTTGCGGTGGACCGGCATGGGAACATGGGCCCCGCGGCGCTCCTGAGGCCCGAGGACGTGAAGGTCGGCACGATGCTTCAGAGCTTCGCGGCCTCGCTCTCGGGATCGTTCGTGGAGCTCACGTGGAAGGTCTCGGACGCCGGGGCTGATGTGCGGTTCGTCGTGCTGCGCGAGGAGGCGGCTGGCGGCGCCTTCGAGGAGCTCGCGGCGCCGGAGATCTCGCGGGACGCTCTCTCGTTCTCCATGAGCGACAAGAGTTGCGAGCCGGGGACCTCGTACCGGTATCGAGTCGACGTCGCTGACGCAGCCGGGAGCCGCATGCTCTTCGAGACTGATGCGATCTCGACGCCGGCGCTCCCGCTCACGCTGTATCAGAATCATCCGAATCCTTTCAATCCTTCGACGACGATAAGCTACTACATGCCGGCGTCGAGCGTGGTGACGCTCGATGTGTACGACTCGTCGGGGAGGCTCATCACGAAGCTCCTGGACCGCGCGATGGAGCCGAAGGGCACGCACTCGATTGAGTGGCAGGGTCTCGACGGGAGTGGGCGCACGGTGAGCTCGGGTGTGTACTTCTATCGTCTGACGAGCGGCAAGGAGACTATCTCGAAGAAAATGGTGCTTCTTCGCTAGGCGCCCGATTAATCGTGCTCCTGCGCCGGGCACCCGGGTAAGCTCAGATTGCTGAACGCACGGGAGCGGGATCGTCGATCTCGCTCCCGTTTTGTCGAGAAGAGTCATGTGCCTCCTCGGGCCTCTCTTGCGCTGAGCGCGAAATCTTGCAATACTTAAATAGAGACTCCATCCAAGCCTAGGGACCAGTCGTCCAAAACAAGATGAAATGCCAGGAGGGCCGACCAGGCGGTCCGCCTGACGGTGGTTTTCCGTTCGATGCAAGGAGGGGGTGCGTCGTTATGGGAAAATGCTTCAGGTCCGCTCTCGTAGCTGCGCTCGTCGTGTGCACTTTCGGCGGATCATCCGCGCGGGCCCACTGGGCGGAGGGCGGGGTCGCCGTCTGCACCGCGATCAACAACCAGAGCGAGCAACAGATCGTGCCCGACGGCTCGGGAGGGGCGATCATTGTCTGGACGGACTTTCGCAACGGCAACAACGATATCTACGCGCAGCGTGTCAGTGCGAGCGGCTCTCCAATGTGGGTGACAGATGGAGTGCTGGTCTGCCTTGCCCCGGGGACCCAACAGGGTCCACAGCTCATATGCAACGGAGCGGGCGGGGCTTTGATCGTGTGGGAGGACTACCGCTCCGGTCTCGGCACCTCGGACATCTACGCGCAGCGGCTCGATGCCGACGGCTCCGCACTGTGGGCCGTCGACGGCGTCGCCATCTGCGTGGCGGCCGGGAGTCAGAGATATCCTCAGCTCGCCTCGAACGGAGCGGGTGGGGCCGTGATCGCATGGGATGATTACCGCGTCGGCGCGGAGGGGCTCTATCTCCAGCGGGTCGAGGCGGACGGGTCGTGCATCTGGAATCTCGATGGGTTCCGTATCCATCCGGGCGGCGGCGGCATCACCGGCAGGCAGATAATTCCGGACGGGTCCGGGGGAGTCTTTGTCACGTGGGTCGCGGCAGATGTTCTCCGCGCCCAGAGGATCGCCCTTAACAGCGCCGCGCAATGGACCGCAGACGGGGCGATCGTCTGTTCGGCGAGCGGGGGCAAGCAGTATCCTGCGATCGTGCCGGACGGTTCCGGGGGCGTCGTGATTGCATGGGAGGACGGCCGCAACGGCGAGGGGGACATCTTCGCACAGCGGCTCGACAGGAGCGGCGAGGCGCAGTGGACGGCAAACGGCGTCCCCGTTTGCACGGCGGCCGGAGCGCAGGAGCGTCTGAAGCTCACGTCCGACGGCTCGGGCGGCGCGATCGCCACATGGCAGGATTTCCGTTCGGGTGGTGCCCAGACCAACCTCGACGTCTACGTGCAGAGGGTCGACGCGCATGGTTCTGCGCTGTGGGCGGCCGACGGGGTCGACCTCTCCGAACCGGGAATCATGGACTGGTACCCCGATATCACGTCCGACGGCGCTGGCGGAGCCATCGTCACGTGGGCGGCCGTGGGCGGCAGCGGGAAAAGCTATGTCCAGAGGGTCGATGCGGGGGGGCTGGTCAGGTGGACCCCGGGCGGCGTCGCGCTGTTTGAGGGGTCGGACCAGATCTTTCCGGTGATCGCACCGGAGGGTTCGGGAGGAGCCATCGTCGCGTGGATGGATTCCAGGGGGAGCGGAATTAACATCTACGCTCAGAAGTTCGATGGTGACGGGTTGATCCCGACGGGGACGCTTCTCGAGGACTACTCTGTCGCCGTCACGCAAGGCGCGCCGAGCATAACGTGGAGGCTCTCATCAATCGACACGGGGGCCGAGCCCTCCGTGGAGCGCTCGGCGGACGCCGATGGACCATTCGTCGAGATGCCTTCGGGCATGACGACGTGCCAGGGGCTCTCGTTCGTCTTTGTCGACACGGAATGCGAGTCCGGAGCGAGCTACTGGTACCGCGTCGGAATGCGCACGGGAGAGGACGGCGTGATGCTATTCGAGACCGGCCCCGTCACGGTCCCCGCGGTGTCGCTCACCCTCATGCAGAACCATCCGAACCCGTTCAATCCTTCGACGATGATAAGCTACTACATGCCGGCGTCGAGCGTGGTGACGCTCGATGTGTATGACTCGTCGGGGAGGCTCATCGCGAAGCTGCTTGACCGCGCGATGGAGCCGAAGGGCACGCACTCGATTGAGTGGCAGGGAGTGGACTCGAGCGGGCGCACGGTGAGCTCGGGGGTTTATTTCTATCGTCTGACGAGCGGCAAGGAGACGATCTCGAAGAAAATGGTTCTTCTGCGGTAGGCGCCCGGTTCGTTTATTTCTCGTACCAAACGGTCCACCAGTCGGACGAGCCCGTCCCGCAGCTGATGAAGAACGGGCCGTAGTCGTTGGGGCGCTCGGCCGCGGGCCGCTTGCTCGCAACCGCCATCTCCTGGAGAAACCGGTGGAATTGCCCCGCCGCCCCTTCCGCCATGTTGATTCTGAATTCGATCGAGTATGCCGGCCAGCAGGAACCGGATTTGACGTGCGTGAGCTCCGTGCAGCTGTAGATCGTGACGGCCTGCTGATCGAGGGCCTTCTTGAGATCGTCCGCCGCCTGCTTGAAGAGATCGAACCCGACGGAGTCGACGGCGTTCACGCGGATCCAGGCGGCATCCGCGGGCGCTTCCTGGGTGCCCGTTATCCCGGTGCCGATCTTGATCGTCTCGATGTCGCAGTCGCCGATCTTCTTGGTCTCTCCCGCGTGGGATCCCGATTTGCCCTTGCCGCAGCCGTAGGAGGCCGCCGCGAACGCCACGACGAGCGTCAGTACGAGGAGCATTCTCATCGCACACCGTCTTTCATGCGGTCCGCCTGTCGCGACGGGCCGTCTATTGAGACCCCATCTGCTTGAGCCGCACCATGATGCCCAGTCTGACATCGAGAGAGCGAAACGTGTCCTTGAGCGGGCGCCCATTGCTGTCCACGATGTAATCCGTATCGACGTTCTCGAGGAACGGGTTGTCGAAAACCTTGCTCGAGAGCCCCGAGTAGTACGTGCATTCGAGGGAGAAATCGATGGTGTTCCTGATCGACGATTCGATCCTCGCGGTGACGAGCGCCTCGGCGCCGGCGATCTTCCCTCCGCCCGTGAGGAGGCTCGCGGTGCCGTAGCCGATCCCCGCGCCGATCGAGGGCTTGAATATCGTGCCGCCCGGCCAGAGATACCGGTTGAGGATCAGCATGTAGTCGAAATGCCGGAGCTTTCCGGGGAAGCTGTGCGCGCTCGTGGTGTCTCCGGCGATTATGTAGTCGAAGTTCGGATAGAACGCCCCCGAGAAATGCGCCTCCAGGGACCATGACTTTTCGCCGAGGTAGCGTCCGAACGAGACGGCGAAGGAGTAGCCCGTCTGGACCGTCTTGTTCCCCTGGCGCTCGAGCTCGGCGTTGAGATTCTTGAGGTCGGGGAAGCTCGCGCCCGCGCCGGCACGGATATAGAATTTCGATTCATCGGCGCGGAGCGGCGCCGAAAGCGCGGCGAGGAGAGCGATCAACGAGACGACGCAGAGACATATCGCGAGTCGTGCGCCTGCGGATGAAAGTCCCTCACGGGCGTGTCTCGAGTATTGTATCTTCATATATGCGGACTCCTTCGCCGGCTCGTCCGGCCTGCTCGAACAGCCGCGGGGTCTCCCCTGAAAGTAAAGGTCCCGCCGCTTCGATGTCCAG
>JBEKAW010000055.1:0-11165 GCA_050015715.1 Candidatus Krumholzibacteriaceae bacterium | reverse complement strand
GCAAGATCCGGCCCCGGAACGTGGGGACGAACAGCGCGAATCTCCACGCCTGCGGCGATCCGCCGGCCGCGCCGACCAATCTTGTCGGCGCCGACACGCCGAAGGACGCGGGCGAGAGCATCACGCTCACGTTCGCGAGATCGTTCGACGAGGTCAACGGCGAGAAAGACATCGAGCAGTACACCGTGTACCGCCGCGCGGATGGAGAGGTCGAATGGACCTGCATCAACGCGATCTCGCCGACCGGCGCAGCGACGTATACGTTCCATGACGACACGCATACCCCGGCCCCGGCGGGCGGCCCCGTGACGGGCACCGCGTATTACTACATGGTGACCGCCTGGGACTGCAGGCCCCAGGAATCGGACCAGTCCAACATCGTGGGCCCGATAACGGCCCTTGCGAACGGTCCGCAGCCGCCGGCCATCCTCGACGCCTACGACACGCCCTGCGACGCCAAGAACGAGATCACGGTTGTCATCCGCCGGTCCTCGAACGACTCGAGCCCCGGCGGCACGATCAGGACGTACCAGATATACCGCGGATCGACGGCGGGCGGCGGCATTCTCTCGAAGACGTACGTGGGCTCGGTCACGGCGAACGGGTCGACGACCTATACATGGCTCGACAACCCGACCAACAACCTCGCGCTCACTCCGCCGGTTGCCGGCAGCTACTATACGTACATCGCGAGAGCGATGTCGCTCGACACGATTCCGTCGATCAATTCGAACGAGTACGGCCCGATCTACTACTCGGGAAGCATATCGGCGTGCCAGATCACGTCCGTCGACGACTATCCCGACGACGATGGAACGGCTCTGACGGTCAACTGGAAGAGATCGCCGTCCGAGACCTGCACTCCGAGCCCGATCACGATGTACGAGGTGATGAGGAAGTCGCTCAGCGCGCCAGTGTACATCACGGTGTACAGCGCCCCGGCGACCAACGCCCCAACCTACGCCTTCGTGGACAACGGCCTGACGAGGGGCACCCAGTACACGTACTGCGTCTACACGCACAGCGTGAGCCTCGCGGTCCCCTCGAACGAGGCGAGCGGAACGCCGCTCCGCAACACGGAGCTCGATCCTCCGGAAGACCTCACGGCGAACGACATCATGTGCGATGCCACGGGCGCGATCCTCGTCACGTTCACGAAAGCTCCGCAGGACGTTGCGGGGGGCGGGATGACCAATTACAACATCTACCGGAGAACCGAGACGGAGAGCGCCGTGAAGGTGGGAGAGCTTGACGCCACCAAGCAGGACAGCTACAGCTACACGGACGGACCCGTGTCGAACCCGTCATCGCCGCCCGTCATCGGCGATTATTACTACTACTTCGCGACCTCGAACGACCGGGCCAACTCGCGCGAATCGGGTCCGTCGAACGAGGGCTACACGATGTCGGACGGAGAGCCCGCCGCGCCGCACATCACGAACGCGGCCGATACGCCGATGGACAACGGGCGAAGCATCACGGTCGCGTACGATCGTTCCGCCGACGACGGTCACTGCACGAGCAACGTTATCACCTACCGGATCTACCGCGAGCTGACCAATTCGGGCGGGTTCAGCGACCTCGTCGGCACGATCACGGCGACAGGCTTGACATCCTACACGTTCTACGACGATCAGACCCACAGCTCGAACCCGCCCTACAACAACATCAACTACTACTACTGCGTGAGGGCGTACGACGGCACGAAGGAGTCGGTCAACTCCAACATCGTCGGTCCCGTGTACGCGAGCTCGCAGAACCCGAGCTCGTACCTCGTCTTCACGGACGATTTCGAGACGAGCAAGGGCTGGACCCACGGCCTCATACGTTCGACGGACGACTGGCAGTGGGGCACGCCGATGGGGAAGGGCGGCCAGAGCTACGGCAACAACGACCCGACGACGGCGCATTCGGGCACGCACGTGTGGGGTAACAACCTCGGCTCAGGCAGCGCGAACGGGCAGTACACCAAGAACGAGGAGAACTACCTCATGAGCCCCGTGCTCAACTGCTGGGTGCACAACAACGTCGTCCTGCAGTTCTACCGGTGGCTGAACGTCGAGGGACCCGCCTACGACCAGGCGTACGTCGAGATCAGCACGACAGGCACCTCGGGTCCCTGGACCGTGGTATGGCAGAACCCGACCGCAATCACGGACAACGCATGGACGTTCGTGCAGCTCGATCTTCACCAGTGGGCCGACTACCAATCCGCCGTCTATATCCGTTTCCGGCTCAAGAGCGACGGCCAGCACAACTACGGGGGATGGAACATCGATGACGTCGTCGTCAGGGAAAAGCCGCTCGTCCCCTAATCCGGGACAGGAAGGTGAGATGCGATGAACCGCGCAGACAGAGTGAGATTGAATGAAGAGGGAACCGCGCTCGTGATCGTCATCCTGATCATGCTGGCGCTGACGGCGATCGTCATGGGTGTGAGCTCAATCTCCGTCAACGAGACCCAGATCGCCACGAACGAGATGCTCGACACGCAGGCCTTCTACCTCGCCGAGGCGGGGGCGGAGAAGAGCATCAAGTACCTTGCGGGGCTCGCGACGCCGTTCAGGGGAGCGGGCGCCAACAAGGACCAGCCGGTCCAGCTCCTCAACAACGTGTCGCTCTACAGCAAGGGCACGGTGACCTCGTGGCTCGATCCGCTCGATTCAAACACGGGCAATGCGTCGAGGTTCGTCGCCGTGACGGTTCGGGCGACCTTGAACGGGAGCGGCATGTCGAAGGTCCTCCAGGTCAAGGTCGGCCAGCAGAACTTCTCCCGGTACGCGTACTTCTCGGATATGGAGAAGGATCCCGGGGGAACGACGATCTGGTTCGTCACCGGGGATGAGTTCTTCGGGCCCATGCACACGAACGACCAGATGCACATCTACGGAAATCCGATCTTTCACGAAGAGGCCTCGAGCTGCGCCTCGTCCATCAACTACTATAACGGCGGCCCCCCGAGCGACAATCCGCAGTTCCTCGGCGGCCTCACGCTGAACGCGTCGCAGATTCCCCTCCCCGTGAACACGTCGATGATTCTTGCCAAGGCGAACGAAGCGGGAGGTATGTTGCTTACCGGAACCACCGTCGGCATCAAGTTCCTCGTGGACGCGGGCGGGAACCGCTCCATTTCGTATTCAACCAACGGCACCACTTGGAACTCAGCGAACTACCCGGCGAACGGGGTCATATACGTTAATGGCACGGCCCAGGTGGAGGGGAAGGTCAAGGGACAGGTGACGGTCGGCTGCAGCGGCGATATCAGGATCATGGACAACATCGTCTACAATACGGACCCGCGGGTCGATCCCACCTCGACCGACCTTCTCGGTCTCGTCGCCAATAATGACGTGGTCATGTGGAACTCGACGGCCAACCTCGACGTGGCCGACGAGACGGTCATGGCGGCGATCATGGCACTTAACACGTCGTGGAGAGTCGAGCAATACCAAGTGGGTTCACCGAGAGGGAATCTCATCGTGTACGGCGGGATCATCCAGAAGCAGAGAGGCGCCGTGGGAACCTTCAACAGCGGGACCGGCGCCATCGTGACCGGCTACAAGAAGAACTACTCGTACGATCCTCGTCTCATGGACAATCCGCCGCCGGCCTTCCCGACGACGGGACAGATCGAAAAGGTCGCCTGGACCGAGATAGATCCGTCGACCGATATCTCGCGCAACTTCTGGTAAGGCCCGCGCGGGATCCGGAACGGTCGTTTTCGATTACGCGCTCCCCGGCCGTGCGGGCGGATGGCTCCCGCGGCCGGGGAGCCCCCTATTCACCCCCCTTTCAATGTTGACAACGCGCCCGGCGCATTGTTATATGTTCTCATGCCCTTACGCGGTTAGGGGATAAGCTCGGGGCGTTCTATCAAGGATGGGCGTCATGAAGAAGCTCATGGCAGTTTCAGCGCTCGTGCTCCTGGTTTGCATCGGCTGCAAGCCGGCGCACCCGTCGAAGGTCTTCGCGGACCCGTCGTTCGAACCGAACAAGGTGAGCGGAATCCTGCTTGCCCCCTTCATCAGCACCGTCGTCGAGGGGGAGGATCCGCAGCGGCAATCGGAGCGGGTTATGAACAAGACGCTCGCGGAGCTTCTCACCGAGCGTGCGGACTACAAATTCATCTCGGCCGATCAGTTCCAGGGCGCGGTGGCGCGAGGCGCTCTCGGCGAGGAGTACGCCGCCTTCAAGGAGGCGTTCGCCGCCAAGCACGCGATCGACAAGGATTTTCTGAAGAAGCTCAAGATCCAGTTGAACGTCGAGACGCTTCTCATCCCGCAGGTGTATCTCTGGCACAAGGATGAGGCGGACTACCGGGAGGCGGCGGCCACTTCGGTCACCCAGGTCGGGGCGTCGCTCACGCTCATCGACATGGGATCGGGCACAATTCTCTGGGAGTCGAGCGACGAGAACTACAAGGAAGCGGTGCGGAGCGAGAACCGCGACGTGATCTCCGAGGGAGCGAGCGACCGGCGAATCAGCGGCGTGACGGAAACAGGGAAAGACATGTACGCGGCGCCGGCCTTCGAGGACGTGGCGAACCTCGTTCTCCAGTCGCTCGTGGGGGCGCTGCCGCCGCGCGCCGCGACGAAGTGATGACGGACGAACGGTGGATGGGCGAGGCGCTGAGAGAGGCGGAAAAGGCGCTCCGGCGAAATGAAGTTCCCATCGGCGCGGTCGTCGTGAAGGACGGGGCCGTCGTCGCCCGCGGATACAACAGGGTGGAAGCGCGCAAGAACGCGACGGAGCACGCCGAGATCGTCGCGATCGATCGCGCGTCGAAGAAGCTCGATGACTGGCGCCTCGACGGCTGCACCGTGTACGTGACCGTCGAACCGTGCCATATGTGCATGGGGGCGTTCTATCTCTCCCGCGTGCACCGCGTCGTATACGGCGCACGGCAGCCGCGAAGCGGCGCATGCGGGTCGGTGGACAGCTTTCACGAGGCGGAGCTTTTCAACCACCGCATCGAGGTAACGGGAGGGGTGCGGGAGGTGGAGTGCCTTTCGCTCCTGCAGACCTTTTTCGAGCGCCTGCGCTCCGGAGACGACAGGCGGAGAGATGCGAGAGCTGGCTGAATCGGCACGATTGGAAATCGTGTGTGGAGGTAATACTCCACCGAGGGTTCGAATCCCTCTCTCTCCGCCATATTTCCCGGGGCGGCGGCGCGCACGGGAGGCGGAGCGCCGCCCGCGACGGCTCGTTCGAGGACAATCGAGCGCGGAGAGATGCCAGAGTGGTTGAATGGGACGGTCTCGAAAACAGTTGAGCAGGTTTCTGCTCCGAGGGTTCGAATCCCTCTCTCTCCGCCATGAAATACCTTGCCGCTCCGTGCGGAAAACGGTAATAGTAGGATTGGGTGGGGATGTAGCTCAGCTGGGAGAGCACCTCGTTCGCAACGAGGGGGTCGTCGGTTCGAACCCGATCATCTCCACCAGATTATTTTTTGGAGATCGTGCTAGACGGGGAGGTAGCGGTGCCCTGTACCCGCAATCCGCTCTAGCGGGGTCGAATTCCTGGCTGAGGACGTGTGGTTTTCGCGCGATCGACGACGGAACGTGGCGTTGATGGTCAGGTCCCGCGCAATGGGAACCTGCCAACCCCGTGAGGACCGGAAGGTAGCAGCGGTACGCAGCCATTCCCATGTGCCGCGGTTTCCCCTGGCAGGAGCTAACCCCGCCGTAAGAGCCGAGGGCGCCTTTCGAGGCCGGGTGCACGATCTCCTTAGTCGTTCTGACTGAAAGCGCTCGATATGAGCTATCTCGTACTCGCCCGGAAATGGCGGCCGCAGACCTTCTCGGAGGTCGTCGGCCAGGAGCACATCACCGAGACCCTCAAGAAGGCCGTCGAGAAGGGGAGGATCGCCCACGCGTACCTCTTCGCGGGGCCGCGGGGATGCGGCAAGACGACGACGGCGCGCCTGCTGGCCAAGATCATCAACTGCGAGAATCCGAAGGGCGCGGAGCCCTGCAACGAGTGCGCTTCCTGCAGGGCGATCACCGAGGGGCGCCACCTCGACGTCATCGAGATCGACGGCGCCTCGAACCGCGGCATCGACGAGATCCGCGACCTGCGGGAGAAGATCAGCTACGCCCCGGCCCAGGGGCGCTCGAAGATATACATCATCGACGAGGTGCACATGCTGACGCCGCAGGCGTTCAACGCGCTCCTCAAGACGCTCGAGGAGCCGCCCGTGCACGTCTACCTCATCTTCGCGACGACCGAGCCGCACAAGGTGCCGACCACCATTCTCTCGCGCTGCCAGCGCTTCAACTTCAAACGGCTCGAGCTCCGGGAGATCTCCGCCCAGCTCGAGAAGATATGCACGGCCGAGAAGGTGAAGCACGAAAGCGAGGCGCTCACCCTCCTCGCGCGGCGCGCCGAGGGGAGCATGCGCGACGGCGAGAGCCTCCTCGACCAATGCATCGCCGCGAGCGAGGGCACGGTCGATCTCGCGCTCGTTCGCCGGGTGCTCGGCCTCGTCGATTCGCAGCTCGTCACCGATCTTCTCAAGGCCATCGGCGCCCGCGACCGGGGGGCGGCGCTCGCCATCGTGGATCGCGTCGTGGAGGCGGGGCTCGATCTCGAGGAGTTCTTCCTCGCCTACATCGAGGGGCTTCGCAACCTCCTCGTACTGAGCGTCGAGGGGGGCGCGTCGCCCGGGTTCCTCGACCTCTCGAAGGGGGAGATCGCGGAGCTTTCGGCCATTGGAAAGGCCTTCAAGACGGAGAATCTCCTCTATCTCTTCCGCGCGGCCGTGAGATCGTACCGCGAGCTCAAGGCCTCGGGGCAGCCCCGCTACCAGCTCGAGGCCGCGCTCGCGGAGGCGGCCTCCTGGGAATCGGCGGTCGAGCTCTCGGAGCTCATCCGGCATCTCGATTCGATGGGGGGCCCGGGGAGCTCGAAGGCGAGCGCACCGGAGCGGAAGGCCGAAGCCCCGGCGCGGGAGCGAAAGCCGGACGGCGGGAAGCCGCGCGCGGCGACCGTCGACAGGGACCGCGGCCCCGTTCACCCTGAAAGCGCTCCGGAAGAGGCGCCGGAGATGCTACCCGACGCGGACGCGCCGGGGCCGGAAGCGCCGCTGGAGGTTTCGGGCGCCTTCGCGCGGGTCGATCCCGCGGGCCGGGTCGATCCCACGGGCATCGCGCCGGCCCGCACCGCGGAGGAGGATGCCGTTCTCCTCGAGCTCGGCGGCAAGGAGGCCTGGGAGCGCTTTCTCTCGCAGGTCAGGGAGACGAAGCTCACGCTGGGAATCTGGCTCGTATCGGCGCGGGTCGCGAGCGTCGCGGGACAGCGGCTCTGCCTCTCCTTCAGCCCGCAGAACCGCTTTGCCCGGGAGATGGTGCTCGAGGAGAAGAACCGCCGTTTCATCGAATATCATCTCGAGCGCTTCTTCGGAAGAAAGCTCTTCATCGAGGCAGACGAGCAGTGCGAAGGCGCCGCGCAGGGCGGGAAGCCCGCTCGCTCCGAGGCGCCGAGGAAGCGCGCGGAGGCTCCCCCGGAGCTCCAGGCGGTCGCGGGAGACGCGCCCGTCATCAAGCGGCTCATAGAGGATTTCGACGGAGAGCTTTT
Source organism: Candidatus Krumholzibacteriaceae bacterium (assembly GCA_050015715.1). Classification (GTDB taxonomy): domain Bacteria; phylum Krumholzibacteriota; class Krumholzibacteriia; order Krumholzibacteriales; family Krumholzibacteriaceae; genus SSS58A. The sequence goes on along the minus strand of JBEKAW010000055.1, from coordinate 3,590 downwards.
CAAGGAAAAGAGCTAGGACAGGAGGCATCGGGGAATGAAGGATCTCGGGAAGCTCATGAAGCAGGCGCAGCAGATGCAGGAACGGCTGGCTGAAATGCAGGCACGTCTTGCCGAAAAAACGGTCGAGGCGACGTCCGGCGGCGGCATGGTGAAGGTCGTCATGAACGGCAAGCACGAGGTCGTCTCCCTCAAGATCGAGCCCGAGGTCGTCAACCCGTCCGACGTCGAGATGCTCGAAGACCTCATTATCGCCGCTCTCAACGAGGCCCGGACCAGGGTAGACGATATGGTACGCAACGAGATGAGCTCCCTGACGGGGGGGCTTCCCATTCCGGGGCTTTTCTAGCCCCGGGACGCCGGCGCGCCTTTTTCCCCGATCCCCGTAACTTTCTCGGCAACGAACGTTTACAGGCAAGGTTTTTGCTAAAAAGGAGTATTGGTAATGAATTACGGCCTACCGCTCCTCCAGGCGCTCGTGGACCATTTCAAGAAACTGCCTGGAGTGGGCGAGAAAACGGCACGGAGACTTGCATTTGCGATACTCGATATGGACGCCGGGGAGGTAAGGGGATTTGCCGAAACGCTCTTGCAGGTTAAGAAAACCATCGGATTTTGCACGAGATGCGGCAATCTCGCCGAAGGCGAGCTCTGCGCGATCTGCAAGGACGAGCGGCGCACCGGGTCCATCCTATGCGTGGTTGAACGGCCGGCCGACCTTTTTGTTCTCGAGGCCTCGGGCCAGTATCGGGGCCGCTACCACGTACTGCACGGGGTCCTTTCACCTCTGGACGGTGTTGGACCGGGAGACCTGAACCTCGAGCGGCTCGAACAGCGGGTGCGGGAGGAAGGAATACAGGAGGTCATCGTCGCGACGAATCCGAGCATCGAAGGCGACACGACCTCTCTCTACATAGCGAGGATGCTGAAGAAATATGGCGTCAAGGTGACGCGGCCGGCGAGGGGGCTGCCTCTCGGGAGCTCGCTCGAATATGTAGACCGCGGAACGATAACCAAGGCCCTGGAGGGCCGCGAGCCGATTTGACCGGGGCCGCAAAAAAGCGAGATCAGCGATGGTCAGAACGAACTGGAAGGTGTTTGAAGAGGACTACTGGGCGATCAACACGATCCTCCAGGAGCTCCTCAAGAACTCGAACTCCTCGAGCGTCATCCTTCTCGACAAGACGGGCCAGCTCATCTCGAGCCTCGGGGAGCCCCCGCAGTTCGACCTGCACGGCTTCGCCTCCCTCTGCGCCGCCGATTTCGAGGCGAACGCCCAGCTCGCCGTTCTCATCGGCGAGAAGGATTTCTCGACGCTCTACCACCAGGGATCGAACGAGAGCATGTACCTCGCGCGGGTCGAGAAGAACATCATTCTCGTCATCCTCTTCGACAAGAGGACGACGCTGGGCCTCGTGCGCCTGCGCGCGAAGAAGGCGGTCGACAACCTCGAGACGGTGATCCGCCGCCTCTACGGGAAGCTCGAGTACGAGAACGAGGAAAACACGGAGTTCACCGAAGAGTTCGTCCAGCAGGCCGAGATGGAGATAGACAGTCTCTTCACCGATTGATGGAGGCTTCCGTTGTCTCTGATTAACTATTCGTCCCGCGAGATCAATGTGAAGATTGTCTACTATGGGCCCGGGCTCTGCGGGAAGACGACCAACATCCAGTACATCTACGACAAGGTCACGCCCGAGACCAAGGGCAAGCTCATCACGCTCGCGACCGAGATGGACCGCACGCTCTTCTTCGACTTCCTGCCGCTCGAGCTCGGGAAGGTCAAAGGTTTCAAGACCCGCTTCCACCTCTACACGGTGCCCGGCCAGGTGTACTACGACGCGAGCCGGAAGCTGATCCTGCGCGGCGTCGACGGGGTCGTCTTCGTCGCCGACTCGCAGCGGAGCCGCTACGACGCGAACATCGAGAGCCTCTACAACCTGCACGAGAATCTCGCCGAGTACCAGCTCAAGCTCGACGAGATCCCGTACGTGATCCAGTACAACAAGCGCGACCTTCCCGACGTCATCAACGTCAAGGACCTCGAGGAAGAGTTCAATCCGAAGCACTATCCGTCCTACGAGGCGGTCGCGGTGAAGGGCACGGGCGTGTTCGACACGCTCAAGGCCGTGGCCAAGTCGGTGCTGCGGAACCTCTCCTAGAATCGTAACTCCCCCAAACGAACACATACGCGGGTCCTGCCGCCCGCCGCGCGGGTCCTGTCGGCGATTGCACCCCGCACGTGCTCGCTCGCAAAGCTCGCTGCGCTGCGTGCGGGGGCCCCATCGCCGCCACCCGCGCGAAGAAGCGGCATTTCGCTTGCCCCAGGGTGTCGCGCGGCGTATCCTCGGGCGCATGAAACGATTTCTCATCACGCTCTTCGGGTCGTTCTTTTACACGGGGTTCTTTCCGTTCGCGCCGGCCACCTTCGCGAGCCTCGTGTGGCTTGCGATCTATCTCTTCGTGCCGGGGGGCGCGTGGCTCACGAATCCCGTCGTCGTCCTCTGCACGATTCCCGTTGCGATCTATCTCGCGCATGAGGGTGAGAAATATTACGGGCGGGACGCCTCGCGCATCGTGGTCGACGAGTTCGTCGGGATGCAGGTGACGCTTCTCGCGATGGCGCCGTCGCTCCTCATGGGAGGAATCGGGTTCGTGCTCTTCAGGGTCTTTGACGTGCTGAAACCGTTTCCCGCGGGGCGCGCCCAGAGGCTTCCCGGAGGTCTCGGCGTCGTGACCGACGACGTCGCGGCGGGCATCTACGGGCGGCTCATACTGCTTGCGATTTCACTCATACTCCACCGATGAACAGACGAATCGAGATCATAACGATCGGGGACGAGGTCCTCCGCGGCGAGACCGAGGAGAACAACGGCGTCTGGCTCTCGCGCGCGCTCATGCACTCGGGGCTCGACGTGTGGAAGCTCACGGTGCTGCCGGACGAGATGGACTTCCTCGTCGTGGAGTTCTGGCAGGCGGCGTATAGGAGCGAGACGATCATTGTGACGGGCGGGCTCGGGCCCACGGTCGACGATCTCACGAAGGAGGCGCTCATCCGCGCGCTCGGATGCACGACGGAGCACCGCGATGGAATCGTCGAGGCGATCGCCGCGCGGATGAAGGAGCGCGGGAGAGAGATGCCGGCCGGCTACGGGGACCAGGCGCGAGTGCCGGCCGGCGCAGTCGTCATCCCGAACCCCGTGGGGCTCGCGATCGGTCTGCGCGTGAGCGCGGGCAGGTCCGAGTTCTTTCTTCTTCCCGGCGTGCCCGCGGAGATGCACGTCATGTTCAAGGCGAGCGTTCTTCCCGCGCTCGGGGGGTCGGGGATCGACACGTCCATCAGAATGCGCACCTTCGGGCTCATCGAGACGGAGGTGGAGGATGCGCTTCGCAAGGTAGTCTCCGAGGACGTTCTCAAGACAATCTCGATCATCTCGTCGCCGCAGGGCGTCGATTTCTACATTCCCCGCGAGCCGGGCGGCGCGGCGCTCGCGGATCGGGCCGCCCGGGAGCTCGGCAGCCGTATCTTCACCGAGGGGAACGCCCGGCTCGAGGCGGTGGTCATCGGGCTTCTCATAGGCCGGAGGAAGACC
>JBEKAW010000054.1:0-11209 GCA_050015715.1 Candidatus Krumholzibacteriaceae bacterium | reverse complement strand
ATCCGAGAAGTTTTCATCCTTCACCAGTTCGGACCTTCACGCGCTGGTACACGCGCTTCATCCTGGCCGTGGATAGATCACATGGTTTCGGGTCTACTCCGCGCAACTTAACGCCCCGTTAGGACTCGCTTTCACTACGGCTCCGTGGTGTCATCCACTTAACCTTGCTACACAGAGTAACTCGCCGGATCATTATGCAAAAGGCACGCGGTCAGATCGCTTCAGGCCCGAAGGCCCGAAGAAATCCTCCCACTGCTTGTAGGCAAATGGTTTCAGGTACTATTTCACTCCCCGCCAGGGGTTCTTTTCACCTTTCCCTCACGGTACTAGTTCACTATCGGTCGCCGATGAGTATTTAGCCTTAGGAGGTGGTCCTCCTGAGTTCCCACGGGATTTCTCGTGTCCCATGGTACTCGGGTACCCGATCGAGAGAGATTGCGCCTCTTTCGCCTACCGGACGATCGCCGTCTATGGTTCACCGTTTCCAGGTGATTCGGCTAGAGTGCAATTTTTTGACTCTCCGACCCTCTATGCACATGGGTCAGATCGGGCCCCACGACACCGGCTGCACAACGCGTGCATGCTTGTAAATGCAGCTCGGTTTAGGCTGTTTCCCGTTCGCTCGCCGCTACTGAGGAAATCGAGGTTTCTTTCTGTTCCTGGGGTTACTGAGATGTTTCAGTTCTCCCCGTTAGCTTCGCAGGAACTATTTTATTCATTCCCGCGATGGTGCGGTTTTACCACACCGGGTTGCCCCATTCGGAAATCCCCGGATCAAAGCTTGTGTGCAGCTCACCGGAGCTTATCGCAGCTTGCCACGTCCTTCATCGCCTATCGGCGCCAAGGCATCCGCCATTCGCCCTTAGTAGCTTAACCAGAAATCTCACGAAGATGCCTGTTCGTTTCACCCTGTTTTTGTTGTCAAAGAGCAGACTGGAAAGTCCAGAATCTGGTATTCGTGGAGATGACCGGGTTCGAACCGGCGACCCCCTGCTTGCAAAGCAGGTGCTCTCCCAGCTGAGCTACATCCCCAATTGAGTTCTTGCTCGAAGCCACTCAATGGTGGGCCTAAGTGGAGTTGAACCACTGACCTCGCGCTTATCAGGCGCGCGCTCTAACCAACTGAGCTATAGGCCCCGAATATAAAAGAAATAGCGTGCGTGTCTTGCAGACGATCCGGTCGACCTGGAGATCCCCGCGCGCCTGTCATTTCTGATCGTCGCGCGGAAACGCTCCTTAAGAAAGGAGGTGATCCAGCCGCACCTTCCGATACGGCTACCTTGTTACGACTTAGCGCCAGTCACCGGTTTTACCTTAGGCGGCTCCTTCCTTGCGGTTAGGACACCGACTTCGGGTACCTCCGGCTTCCATCGCTTGACGGGCGGTGTGTACAAGGCCCGGGAACGTATTCACCGCGACCTGCTGATTCGCGGTTACTAGCGATTCCGCCTTCATGCAGTCGGGTTGCAGACTGCAATCCGGACTGAGACGAGTTTTCTGGGATTCGCTCCACCTCGCGGTTTCGCAGCCCTCTGTACTCGCCATTGTAGCACGTGTGTAGCCCGGGATGTAAGGGCCATGAGGACTTGACGTCATCCCCACCTTCCTCCGGTTTATCACCGGCAGTCTCCCAAGAGTTCCCAGCATTACCTGATGGCAACTTGGGATAAGGGTTGCGCTCGTTGCGGGACTTAACCCAACATCTCACGACACGAGCTGACGACAGCCATGCAGCACCTGTGCAGATACCCCCGAAGGGGAAGCCATCTTTCAATGGCGGTCATCTGCATGTCAAACCCCGGTAAGGTTCTTCGCGTATCATCGAATTAAACCACATGCTCCACCGCTTGTGCGGGCCCCCGTCAATTCCTTTGAGTTTCAACCTTGCGGCCGTACTCCCCAGGCGGGGCACTTAATGCGTTAGCTGCGGCACGGAAGGGGTCGATACCTCCCACACCTAGTGCCCATCGTTTACAGTCAGGACTACCGGGGTATCTAATCCCGTTCGCTCCCCTGACTTTCGTTCCTCAGCGTCAGTAACATGCCAGAAAGCCGCCTACGCCACTGGTGTTCCTCTCGATATCCACGCATTTCACCGCTACACCGAGAATTCCGCTTTCCTCTCATGTCCTCAAGTCAAGCGGTTTCAAGGGCAGTTTAACGGTTGAGCCGCTAGATTTCACCCCTGACTTACTTGACCGCCTACGAACCCTTTACGCCCAGTAAATCCGAATAACGCTCGCTCCCCCCGTATTACCGCGGCTGCTGGCACGGAGTTAGCCGGAGCTTCCTCTTACAGTACTGTCAAACTGAAAGGCTGTTAACCGATCAGTTTTTCATCCCGTATGACAGGGTTTTACATCCCGAAGGACTTCATCACCCACGCGGCGTCGCTCGGTCAGGGTTTCCCCCATTGCCGAAGCCTCTCGACTGCTGCCTCCCGTAGGAGTCTGGACCGTGTCTCAGTTCCAGTGTGGCCGACCACCCTCTCAGGCCGGCTACCCATCGTCGCCTTGGTAGGCCGTTACCCTACCAACTAGCTAATGGGACGCGGGACCATCCTCAAGCGACAGCTTACAAGTAGAGGCCACCTTTGATTGCAGACCATGCGGCCCGCAATGTTATGCGGTATTAGCAACCCGTTAGGGTTGTTATTCCCCACTCGAGGGCAGGTTTCCCACGCGTTACTCACCCGTTCGCCACTGTACTAGCGATCCGAAGACCGCATTCTCGTTCGACTTGCATGCCTAATCCACGCCGCCAGCGTTCATTCTGAGCCAGGATCGAACTCTCCGTTGTAAAAAAAACGAAGAGACATTGCGTGAACGCAATGCTCAATTTGACAATCCAACCTTGATCACAAGGATCAGGGCCCGAATCATCTGGCAAGGGCATCGCACGCTATTTCAATTTCAAAGAACAGATTTCCCTATATGGAAATTTCTCCAGCTACCCAATATATCTCAAATGGGATTTCCTGTCAACTCCTATGTGGGAGTTTTCCAGGAATTTTTGGAGGCGCCGTAAATTCCTATCGGCTTTTACATTAGCGCCCTGTCTATATACGAGAATGCCGGAAACTTGTCAAATCCTTTTTTGGGAATACGGAAGAATTTGCCCGGGGCTTCGCGGCGGAGACGCGAGGCCGCCCGCCTCCCGGGCGAGGCCGCGCATAAAATGATTGGAAAATGGGTGCGTGGGAATTAGATTCATGCGGGGCGCTCGCGCAGATACGCGAGCGCCAGGGTTCCGGATAGTGACGGGTGTCTCCATGAGATTTCGACCTTTGACGCGGGGCGAGAAGATATTCCTCTGGGGGCTGGGCCTCGCGCTCGTCTGCATCCTCGGTATCGGCTCTGCCGCGATCAGCTGGTTCTCGCGCGACCTTCCCTCGATGGAACGGCTCGAGATGATCGAGCCGGCGCTCAAGACGCGGATACTCGCGCGCGATTCGAGCGTCATCAAGGAGTTTTACGAGGAGAACCGCATCTTCCTTCCGCTCGATCAGATTCCGCTTTCCGTCCAGCGAACGTTCCTCGCAGTCGAGGACAAACGTTTCTACAAGCACAGCGGCATCGACCTCCAGCGGCTCTTCGTGACCGCGTGGAAGGACCTCATTCATTGGAACCGCGCGCAGGGCGCGAGCACGATAACACAGGAGATCTCGACCGATCTTTTCCTCAACAAGAAGGAGCAAACGTTCCCGCGCAAGATCCGGGAGGCGCTCCTCGCCTTCAAGATCGAGCGCACGTATTCGAAGGACGAGATACTCGAGATGTACCTCAATCAGATCTATTTCGGCGAGGGAACGTACGGGATCGAGGCCGCCTCACGGCGCTTCTTCGGCAAATCGGTCAAGGACATCGGGCTCAACCAGATGGCGCTGCTGGCGGGGCTTCCCAAGAATCCGAGCGGGTACAATCCCTTCACGAACCCCGAACGCGCCGCCAACCGCGTGAACCTCGTGCTCAACGCGATGGAGAGTTTCCACGTCATCACGACGGCGCAGCGCGATTCGCTGCGGCAGCGCTCGCTCGATCTCGTGAAGAGCACGTCGGAAAGTCAGGACTTCGCGGGATACTTCTGCGAGTACATTCGCCAGATACTGGAGGCCAAGTACGGGTCCCGGTCTATCTACCGGGACGGCTACACCGTGTACACGACGATCGACCCGAAGCTCCAGCGCGCCGCCGAACGGAATCTCGAAGCAAAAGACGAGGAGATCGAAAAGAGCAGGGGCTACAAGCTCACGCGCGCCTCGTACCTCGCCGCGGTGGCGCACGGCAGGAAGGCCGACCCCGCGTACCTGCAGTCGGCGCTCGTCGCCATAGATCCGCGGACCGGCCACATCCTCGCCCTCGTCGGCGGAAGAAACTTCCGCGAGACGCAGTACAACCGGGCGATGCAGGCGCCGCGGCAGCCGGGCTCCTCGTTCAAGCCGTTCCTCTACCTCGCCGCCATCGAAAACGGCTACAACGCGTCCGACATCCTCATCGACACGCCGCTCGTCGTCGAGCTTCCGAACGGCGACGTCTGGAAACCCCGCAACTACGATGAGAAGTTCCACGGCACCGTATCGCTCCGGGAGGCGCTCGCGCGGTCGTACAATATCCCTTCGATCAAGCTCATCCAGGCGATCGGCCCTCCCACGGTCATCAACGTCGCGAAGCGGATGGGCATCAAGAGCCCGCTGCAGAACGTCCTCTCGCTCGCCCTCGGAACGAACGAGGTGACGCTCCTCGAGCTCACGTCCGCGTACGGCGTGCTCGCCGCCGAGGGCATGCGCGCGGAACCGATGGCCATAACGCGGATCGAGGACCGCAACGGCAACGTCCTCGAGGAGTTCCGCGAGTACCATGAGGAGGTGCTCCAGCCGGACGTCGCATACCTGATGACGGACATGCTCACGAGCGTGATCGACGAGGTCAACGGCACCGGCGGCGACGTGCGGCGGTACGGGCTCGACATTCCCCTCGCCGGCAAGACCGGCACGACCGACGATTATACGGACGGATGGTTTGTCGGGTACTCGCCGGAGCTCGTGATCGGCGTTTGGACGGGCTTCGACGAACGCAAGACGATGGGGAACCGCATGACGGGCGCGGTCGCGGCGCTCCCCATCTGGGTCGAAACGATGAAGGCCGCGTACCCGACGAACCGCGGCCCGTCGTTCAACCGGCCTCCGAACATCATCGAAGAGCTCATCTGTCAGGAGTCGGGGCTCCTGAGCACGCCGTACTGCCCGAAGGTCGTGCGTGAGATATTCATCGAGGGAAACGAGCCGACGCGCGTGTGCGATCTGCACCGGGTGAGCTCATACGACCTGCTCGACAAGGACAAGAATTTCAAGGAGCTCGACAGGGAAGCCTCGAGAGACAAGGTCGTCCCGCACTGAGACGCCTCCGGGCGAGGCATCTCTCCTCCGGTCAATCGTCCGTGAGAACGAGGGGAGCGCGCTTGACGGGTTCGCGCGAGATGGCGATTGCGCCCGCGAGCGTCCGCGCTGCGTTCCCGGCCGCCTCGTCGCCGGCGGCGTGAATCTCGAGGACGACCTCTCCGGCGGCGACCTCGTCGCCGCATTTCTTCTTGAGGACTATGCCGACCCGGGGGTCGATCGCGTCATCCGTCCTGAACCTTCCGCCCCCCAGCTCGCGCACCGCCTCGCCGACGATCCGCGCGTCGATCCGCGAGACGAACCCGCCCGAGCCCGCCGCGAGCGGCCGCTGGGCGGGGGCCCGCGGGAGCCCGTATGCGGGTCGCGCCATATCGAGCCTTCCGCCCTGCGCGGAGACGATTCGCGCGAATCGCTCGAGGGCGCGCCCCGACTCGACAGCCCCGCGCGCGAGAGCCTCCCCGCGGTCGAGGGTCTCGACGAGCCCTCCGAGCAGCAGCATCTCGGCGACGAGGCGGCGCGTGAGCGCGACCGCGTCGGCGGGGCCGTGCCCTTCGAGGATGCGGACCGCCTCTTCCACCTCGAGAGCGTTCCCGACGGCGAAACCGAGGGGCTCTTCCATCGAGGTGAGGATCGTTTTCACCGGAATCTCCATCGCGGCGCCGGTCGCTTCCAGCGCGGAGGCCAGCTCGCGCGCCTCGCGGGACGTCCGCATGAAGGCGCCCGAGCCGCATTTGACGTCGATCACGACGCCGCGGATCCCCTCCGCGAACTTCTTGCTCAGGATGCTCGAGACGATGAGCGGGACGCTCTCGACGGTCGCGGTCGCGTCCCTGAGGGCGTAAAGCCTGCGGTCGGCCGGCACGATGTCCGCCGTCTGCGATCCGAAGCAGGCGCCGAGCTCCGCGACCTGACGCTCGAAGCGGGCGGGCTCGAGATCGGTCCGCATCCCGGGAATCGATTCGAGCTTGTCGAGCGTGCCTCCCGTGGCCCCGAGAGAGCGTCCCGAGATCATCGGCACGCGGAGACCGCACTCGGCCGCGATCGGAACGAGGGGAAGCGAGATCTTGTCCCCTACTCCTCCCGTGCTGTGCTTGTCGATCACGGGGCCGCCCGGCGAGCGAAAATCGAAAATCCGCCCGCTCTCCATCATGACCCGCGTCAGGGCGACCGTTTCCGGGCCCGTCATGCCCCGGATCGCCGTCGCCATGAGGAACGCGGCCATCTGATAGTCGCTCACCTCGCCGCTCAGGTATCCGGAGACGAGAAAGCGGATCTCCCCTTCACCGAGCGGAAGAGCGTCCCGTTTTCTCCGTATGATCTCGTACGCGTTCACGTCCGTCTCCCAAGCTCCTCCATGATCGCCACGCTCGCGCTCGTCCCGATTCTCGTCGCGCCGGCGCGAACGAGCTCGAGCGCGAAGGCGGCGGTGCGGATGCCTGCCGAGGCCTTGACGCCGAAGTCGGGGCCGACGGCCGCGCGCATGATCTCGACGTCCCTGACGCTTGCGCCCGGCGGGCCGAAGCCCGTCGAGGTCTTCACGAAATGCGCCCCGGCATCCTTCGCGAGCGCGCACGCCGTCCTCTTCTCGTCGTCGGTGAGGAGCGCGGCCTCGATGATGACCTTCACGATGACGCGCTCGCCGCAGGCCGCCACGACGCCCTCGATGTCCCGCCGGACGAAGGCGAGATCCGCCGACTTGAGGGCGCCGATATTCATCACCATGTCGATTTCGTGGGCGCCCGATCCGACCGCCCGGGCCGCCTCGAACGCCTTGACCGCGAAGTCGACCGCGCCGAGCGGGAAACCCGCGATCGAGCAGACCTTGACGCGCGTCCCCGCGAGCTCGCGCGCGACGAGCGGGACGTAGTGCGTGTTGACGCACACGGAAAAGAAGTCGTGTGCGATCGCCTCGCGCGCGAGGCGCCGGATGTCGGTTTCGGTCGCCTCCGGTTTGAGGAGCGTGTGATCGATCAGTCTGTTGAGCGCGATCCGTTCCACGTGTCACTCCCTTCGTCGGGCGTCACGTTACACGCCGTTTCAAACGATTTCGCATTGAAATTCCGGCCGATCTCTGCGGCAGCGGCGCGAGGCGAGCCCGGAAGCCTCAGGGGGCCTCTCGCACGCCGAGGAGGGTCTTCATGCTCTCGATCCTGCCGCTGCGGAGATAGAGACGGGGAACCCGCTTGCTGATGCGGCAGAGAACCTCGTAGTTGAGGGTCTCGTCCCAGCGGGCCACCTCGTCGACCGTGATCTCCGCGCCCTGCTGCCTCCCGAAAATCACGATCTCCTCCCCGACCTTCGCGTCGGGGAACTCGGAGAGATCGAGCATGGTCATATCCATCGTCACGCGGCCGATGATGCTCGCGCGTTTCCCCCGGAACAGAAACTGCCCCCTGTTCGAGAGACGATGGCTGAGTCCGTGTCCGTATCCGACGGGCACGACCCCCATCTTCAACGGCTTCGGCGCGATGTACGTCCTCCCGTAGCTGATGCTCGCGCCGGCGGGCATGTCCCGCACGAGCACGAGGCGCGCCTTGAAGCTCATCGCGGGGACGACGTCGAGCCGGTCCCTGAGCACGATCGAGGGGGCGTGTCCGTACACGAGGAGACCGGGCCTGACGAGGTTGAAATCGCCCGAGGGGAAATTGAGAATCGCGGCGCTGTTGGCGCAGTGCAGGTACCGGAACGCGACGCCCGCCGTCCTGAGCGCGCTCGCGATGCCGGTGAAAAGGCGTATCTGGTCCTTGGTGAAATCGACGTCGCTGTCGGACGCGGGGAAATGCGTGAAGAGCCCCTCGATCCTGATGCCCGGAAGGGCGCCCATCCTCGAGACCGCCTCGATCGCCTCCCCCTGGGCGATGCCGGCGCGCCCCATGCCGGTGTCGATCTCGACGTGGAGCGCGCAGACGGCGCCCGTGCGGACCGCGATATCCGACGCCCTCTCCGCGAACTCGTATGACGAGGCGGATACGGCGAGGTCGTTCTCGAGCACGCCCTCGAGCTCCTGCGGAAGGACCGGGCTCAGGATGAGGATCGGAAGCTTGATTCCCGCCTTGCGGAGCTCCCTTCCCTCGTCGAGCGTCGCGACGCCGAGCATGTCGACGCCGCACTCCACGGCGAGCCGCGATATGCGGACGGCGCCGTGCCCGTACGCATCCGCCTTCACGACGAGGAGCATGCTCACACCGGCCGGAACGATGCTCCGCACGCGATCGACGTTGTGCTTCAAGGCGTCGAGATCGATCTCGACCCACGCCGGAGACCGGTTCATGCGTTCGTCCCCTTCGGGGCTTCCTCAGCGCGCTGGCCCTCTCCGCGGTAGATGAAACGATCGAGGAGCTTCACGTATTCGGTCCATTTGCCGTAGCGCCCCGTTTCCTTGTCGAGAGCCTGGAGCGTGCCCCGCGCCTGCGCGTCGAGGTTGTCGATGTAGTGGAGGAGGATCGCCTCGATGGTCATCGGCACGACGGGAGAGCCGTGCTCGAGGGCGCCGTGGTGGCTCAGGATCATGTGCTTGAGCCTGAGCGCGAGATCCGCCGGAAAGCCTTCGATCCCGCGGATGCGCTCGTCGAGGAGCTCCACCCCGAGCACGATGTGCCCGATGAGGCGTCCGCTGTCCGAATAATCGATCCTGTTCGTGACCTCGAGCTCGTAGACCTTGCCGAGGTCGTGCAGGAGAACGCCGCTCAGCAGAAGGTCGCGATCGACCTCGGGGTAGACCTCCGCCGCGCGCGTCGCGATCGACGCCATGTCGCGGACGTGCTGGGCGAGCCCGCCGATGTAGGAATGGTGCCATACCCGCGCCGCCGGCGAACGGAGGAAGCGTTCCTTGAACTCCTCATCGACGAACACGCTCTCGAGGAGCTTCCGCAGATGGGCGTTCTGGATTCCGGAGACGACGGCCATGATCCCGTTGTACAGGTCGCCCGTTTCCTCGGCGGCCACCGGCACGAACTGGGTGATGTCGTACTCCCGTTCGTTGAGCTTCACGATGCTCGCGACGTGCAGCTCGTACGCCCCCTGGTACGATTTCATCTCCCCCTTGATGCGCACGACGTCGTTGACCTGGATTTCCCGGTCGATCTCCTCCGTCGGCTGCCAGAGGACGCCCTTCAGGGGGCCGTCCTTGTCGGAGAATTGGAAAAGGAGAAACTTTCCGTTGACGGAGTCCCTCCAGTCCTTGCGCGCGACAACCATGACCCGCTCCACCCGCTCCGCCGCCTTCGCCATGCCGTTCATCCGCCTTTCGCCCGAACACCGCATCGCAACCGTCTTCGATACGCTAACTCAATGCCCGACACGAGGTCAAGCTGAATCGGCCCCGTCGCGCCGCCCGGAATGTGTCTGTGACTCGGACAAGGGCAGGTCATTTCTTCTTGTCTATCGCCTTGTCCGTGAGTGGTGCCCCGTACTGTCTGAAAAGATCGACGACCTTCACGTCGAGCGGGATCGAATCATCGAGCGGCATGAGCCGCATCTCTCCGTGCGCGATCACCCCGGTGCTCGAGAGAGAGAGATCGATCCGCCCTATGTACTCGCCCGAGCCTCCCGTCGCGAGCATGATGGTCTTTCCTTCTTTCTCGAGCTTCTTGATAACCGGTTTTCCGTGCCCCACGACGATGAGGTCGAAATCGGGGATCTCGCGAGCGAGCTCGCGTGAACGATCCATTCCCATGTGACTGAGGACAATCAGGAAATCCGATTGCGCCTTCATCTCGGGAACGAGCTTCTTGAGCGTCTCGAACGCGGGAAGCACCTTGAACTTCGAAGCGTCGATGTACGCGGGGAACCGGATGGCTTCGTCGAGCACGCCGGTGATTGCCACGCGCAGCCCCCCCTTGAGGGTGATCACCTTGAACGGCGGGCCGAACAGCCGCTCTCCCGTGGCCGGATCGACGATGTTCGCCGAGACGATGCCAAACGTGGCCCGGCTCGTGAGCCCCGTCAGAAAGGGCAGGCCGAACACGAAATCCGTCTCGCCGGGCGTGAAGGCGTCGGGCGATATGACGTTCATCGCGTCGAACAGGAGATCCGCTTCCTTCTCGGTGAATGAGAGATCCGGGCCGAGTGCATCCCCCGCGTCGACGACGATGGTGTTCTCGGTGGTTGCCCTGGCCCGCTCGACGAAGGTCGCCCAGCGGCCGAGTCCTCCCATGTCCCGCACGACGCATCCGCAGGATCGAATCTTGCCGAGAAGATCGCTCGAGAAGATGACCGAGAGCTCGGCGGGTTTCGCCGCGGGTCTTTTCTCCCGGCTCCCCGTGCCGCACCCGGAGACCAGCGCCACGCATAGAACCGCGGCAGAGATCGCCGTGCACATCCGCCATGATGAATCTCGCACCGTCGTCCCGCCTTTCTCGTTTTCGAGCGCTCGTCCGGTCCGCGCCGTGTCCCGGCGCCGAGGACCGGCACCAACTGTAGCGCGCGGGAGGCGCTTCGCACAAGACCAAATCTCATGATGATTTTCCCGGAGCGTTCGTATCGATCGATTTGACAAGGGGATTCTGATTGTCGGAACCGCGCCCGGACCCCCTGGAGCGCCCGGAAACCCGCCCGTCGGGGGAGCGGGGAAAAATATCCTTGACATCCGTTTGACGGGCTGTTAATTAGCATGGTGTTCCTCAGCAAAGGAGTGAAACGATGGCGAGAACTCCGATTGTCGACCCTGACCTCTGCACCGGCTGCGAACTTTGCGCGGAAACCCTGCCCGATGTGTTCGTGATGGAGGGGGACGTGGCGACGGTCGCCAATCCCGAGGGCGCGACCGAAGATGAGATCCAGGAAACGCTCGACAATTGCCCCGTCGAGGCGATC
>JBEKAW010000053.1:0-11446 GCA_050015715.1 Candidatus Krumholzibacteriaceae bacterium | reverse complement strand
AGCGATACACCCGGCATCCTGCGCCTCAAGATCTACGGCGGCCGGCTCAACCCGCTCAAATTCACCTTGCCCGCGGGCAAGGGGCTCCTCAACCGCGTGCGGGCGGAACAGGTCGAGCAGGACGCCTATCTCTTCTTCGACGTCAAGACGACCGTCCAGCGGTACCGCGTCGAGTTCGAGGGGGAGGGGGCGGCGGCGGCCGCGGCGACCGGCAAGAAGGCGCCCCGGAAACTCGTGCTCTTCCTCGAGCGGAGCAAGCTCCCGGAGATACCCGGGGCGGATTTCGCGGGGAAGAAAATGGTCGAGATGCTCGACGAGGGCGCCAAGCGCAAGATGATAGAGCCGGTGCGGAAGATCGCCATCGACCCGGGCCACGGCGGGAGCGACAACGGGCGCATGGGCCCCTCGGGCGTCAAGGAAAAAGACGTGAACCTCGCGATCGCGCTCATGCTGCGGGACCGCCTCAAGGAGGAGCTCGGCGTCGACGTCGTCATGACGAGGGACGATGACGTGCTCATTCCCCTCGACGAGCGCGTCGAAAAGGCGAACGCCGCCGGCGCGCAGCTCTTCATCAGCATCCACTGCAACGGCTGGTTCACGAGCGACGCGGAAGGCTTCGAGGTCTTCTTCCTCGCGCCCGCCCGGAGCGAGGAGGAGGCGCAGCTCGGCCGCGACGAAAACGCCTCGGTCGCCTACGAGAAGCAGAACGCGTCCGAAGAGAGCGGCGGCGACATCGATTTCATTCTCTGGGATATGGTCCAGAACGAATACCTCACGGAGAGCAGCGACCTCGCCGAGATGGTCCAGCGCGAAATGGGCGCGTCTCTCGGCATCAGAAACCGCGGCGTCAAGCAGACGGGCCTTCGCGTGCTCAAGGGGCTCAAGATGCCGGGAGTTCTCGTCGAAACGGCGTTTATCTCGAATCCGAAGGAGGAGCAGCTACTCCTCAGCCCCGAGTTCCGGGAGCGGTTCATCGAGAGCGCCATCGAGGCGATCCGCAAGTTCCAGGGCCGCTATCCGGGGAAAGGGTGATCCGTACGAAGGCCGGCAGATCGATCGCGATCGCGCTCGCGGGGCTCGCCGTGATCGTCGCGGTCGTGTACCTCGTTCCTCGCCTGCGCACGAAGGGGCCCGCGGAGGTTCAGAAGGTGAGCGAGGAGGTGCGCGCCGTCACGATTTTCTTCGGCAACAAAAGCGCCGACGGATTCGTAGCGGAGACGCGCGAGGTGCCGGCCGCGCAGGGCTTCGAGGATCAGGTCAAGCTCGTTCTCGCCGAGCTCATCAAGGGGTCGCACGACGCGGACAAGATCAGCGCGATGCCCGACGGCACCGCGCTCATTCAGGTGTTCTGGGTCGAGGACACGCAGACGCTCGTCCTCGACTTCAACAACGCCTTCACCGCGAACCATCCGGGCGGGAGCGCGGGGGAGTACTACACGATCTCGAACGTCATCAAGACGGTGTCGGCGAACTTCCCGCAGGTCGCCCGTGTGCAGTTTCTCATCGAGGGCAATCAGGTGGAGTCGATCGCGGGGCACTACGCGGTCGACAAGCCGATCGACGTGAAGAAGTGGAGGTAGGAGCGGCAGATGAACGACGACGCGCGCAAGCCAATCGGCGTTTTTGATTCGGGTATCGGCGGGCTCACGGTGGTCCACGAGCTCATGATGCGTCTTCCGAACGAGGATGTCGTATACCTCGGGGACACCGCCCGGCTCCCCTATGGAACGAAAAGCCCCGAAACGGTGCTGCGCTTCCTCCGCGAGAACCTCGCGTTTCTCAAGCGCAAGAGCGTCAAGATGATCGTCGTCGCGTGCAATACCGCCTCGTCCGTCGCGCTCCCGAAGCTCCTCGAGGAGGAGAATCTGCCGCTGGTCGGCGTGCTTCTCCCCGGAGCCCGCGCGGCGGCGCGGGCGACGAAAACGAAACGCGTCGGCGTCATCGGAACGACGGCGACGATCCGCTCCGGCGCGTACGAGGACGCGCTCTACGAGCTCGATCCCGCGATCAAGATATGGACGCGCGCCTGCCCGCTCTTCGTTCCCCTCGTCGAGGAGGGCTGGCACGAGGACGAGATCACGCGGCTCACCGCGCGGCGCTATCTCGATCCGATGGCCGAATTCGACGCCGACACGCTTGTCCTCGGCTGCACGCATTATCCCGTTATCAAGGAAGTCATCTCGCGCGTCGTCGGCGGAAAGATCGGGCTCGTCGACTCGGCCCACGAAACCGCCGCGGAGGTCGAGCGCGTTCTCGTGAAGAACGCGCTGAGGACGGACGGCGCGAGACCCGGCAGGATCACCGTGTACGTGACCGACATTCCCTACCTCTTCAAGGAGGTCGGCGAGCGGTTTCTCAGGCGCCCGATGGAGCGTGTCGAGCGCGTCGATCTCGAGGCGGTCCTCGTGAACGGGAGCGAGACATGAGCCTGAGAGTCGTGCTCGCGACGCGCAACGCGGGCAAGATCCGGGAGATCCGGACGATCCTCGCGGGCCTCGACGCGGAGCTTCTCGACGCGGGCTCCTTTCCGCCGTTCCCGGAGCCGCCGGAGGAGGGAGACACCTTCCTCGCGAACGCCCTCTCGAAGGCGAAGGCCGTGCATCGCGCGACGGGGGAGATCGCCCTCGCGGACGATTCGGGCATCGAGGTCGACGCTCTCGGCGGCGCACCCGGCGTTCGTTCCGCGCGCTACGGGGGCCCGGGGCTCGACGACGCGGGCCGCTGCGCCAGGCTTCTCGAGGAGCTGCGCGGCGTGGGCGAGGAGCGGAGGGGCGCGCATTTTCGCTGCGTCGCGGTCCTCTACCCCGCGCCGGGCACGAAGCGCAAGGCCATCGCGACCGAGGGCTTTCTCTTCGGACGCATCGCCGGCGCCCCGCGCGGGGCCAACGGCTTCGGCTACGACCCCGTGTTCTACGTGAGCGAATGCGGGAAGACGGTCGCCGAGATGAACGAGTCGGAGAAGAATTCCATGAGCCATCGCTATCGGGCGCTCATCGAGCTCAAATACGTGCTCGAGCGCGAATACGGCGTTTCGGCGGGGTCCTGAGCGGCAAGGAGGAAACGGCTTGCTCGAACTTGTGAGTATCACGAAACGGTACGACACGGTGACGGCCGTCGACGCGCTGTCGCTGCGCATCGACCCCGGCGGCATCTACGGGCTGCTCGGTCCCAACGGCGCCGGCAAGACGACGACGATCCGGATGATCATGGGGGTCATCGAGCCCGACGAGGGAGAGGTGCGCATCTTCGGCGAGCCGTTCAGCGAGCGTCTCAAGGATTTGATCGGCTACCTGCCCGAGGAGCGCGGTCTGTACCGGAAGATGAAGGTCCTCGAGCACCTCGTCTTTCTCGGGGAGATCAAGGGCGTGCGGGCGTCCGTGGCGCGCGAGCGCGGGAGAAAGTGGCTCAAGCGCCTCGATCTCGCCGATTGGGCCGACAAGACGGTCGAGGCGCTTTCGAAGGGGATGCAGCAGAAGGTCCAGTTCATCTCGACCGTGCTTCACGAGCCGAAGCTCGTGCTTCTCGACGAGCCGTTCACGGGGCTCGACCCGATCAACACGCAGCTTTTCAAGGAAATCATCGAGGAGCTGCAGAGCGACGGGCGCACGGTCGTCCTCTCGACGCACGTCATGGAGCAGGTCGAGAAGCTCTGCAAACGGATCTGTCTCATCCACAAGGGCAAGATGATCCTCGAGGGCCCGCTCGCCGACATCAAGATGCAGTTCGGCCGGAACGTCGTCACGGTCCGGTTCTCGGGAGACTTCGAGCGTCTCGAGCGGTATCCAGGGGTCGAACGCGTCCGCACCTTCGGCCAGGAGCTCACCGTGTCGCTCAAGGCCGGTACCGATACGAACGATTTCCTGCGGCACGCGGTCGACAGCGGAAGGGTCGAGAAATTCGAAATAGGGGAGATGTCGCTCAACGATATCTTCATTGCGAAGGTGACAGCGGAAGGGGGTGAGGTGAGCGATGAAGCTGCTCAAGGTCGCTAAGCGGGAGTACCTCGACAGGGTTCGCCGGAAGAGCTTCGTCATCGGCACGATCCTCGGGCCGCTCCTCATGGGCGGCATGATCCTCGTCCCCGGCCTCCTCCTGGAGCACACGCCCGAGAGCCGCGTGAACATCGCGGTCATCGATCTGACCGATTCGCTCTACGCCAGTTTCACGGGAGCGCTCGACGACACGCTCCCGAACGGGTCGAAGATGTTCGCCCTGCGGAACGTATCGTCTACGGGCGCGGACCTCGACGCCGCGAAGAAGGAGCTGAGCGCCGAGGTTGCGGCCGGCACGCTCGACAGCTACCTCGTCCTGCCGCGGGACATCGCCGAGAAGGGAGACGCGACGTACTTCGGCAAGAAGGTCAGCAACATCCGGACGCTCGAGCGCGTCGAGAGCGCGCTCAACAAGACCGTCGTCGCGCAGCGGCTCTCGAGGCACGGTCTCGATTACGGCTCCGTCACGGCGATGCTCAAGCGCGTGAACATCGAGACGGTGCAGGTCGGCAAGGGCGGCGAAAAGGCCGGCGGGTTCGAGCGGATGTACATAACGAGCTTCATCTTCATCATGCTCCTCTATATGACGATCCTGCTGTGGGGGATCGCCGTTCAGCGGAGCATCATCGAGGAGAAGAGCAATCGAGTCGTCGAGGTGCTTCTCTCGTCGCTCAGGCCGTTCGATCTCATGGCGGGCAAGATCGTCGGGGTCGGCGCAGCGGGGCTGACCCAGTACGCGATTTGGGGGGTCTTCAGCATCGGGCTCACGTCATACGCGATGAGCACGGGGCAGTTCGCCCAATACGTGAGCTTCGGCTGGGGCACCATCGCGTACTTCATTCTCTTCTACCTGCTCGGTTTTCTCTTCTACTCGACGCTCTTCGCCGGTATCGGCGCCGTGTGCAACACCGATCAGGAGGCCCAGCAGCTCCAGACTCCCATCGTGATGTGCCTCGCCTTCACGATCGTCATCCCGATGGCCGTCATGCAGAATCCGGACGGCACGTTCGCGACGGTGTGCTCGATGATACCGTTCTTCGCGCCGATTCTCATGTTCATGAGGATCAATATCCTCATGCCGCCCGTGTGGCAGATCGCGCTCAGCGTCGCGATACTCCTGGCGAGCATCTATGCCGCCGGGGTCCTCTCGGCGAAGATCTTCCGCATCGGGATACTCATGTACGGGAAGCGCCCGGACGTGCGGGAGATCCTGAAGTGGGTGCGGCGGGCATAGGCGCCGCCGGAATCCGCGGAAGCGGCGCGGAACAGCGGTTCCGATCGCGCAAAAAAATCCCCGCCCCCGAGTGGGCGGGGATTTCTCACGTGTGCATCGAACGAAACCGTCACATCTTGATGATGGTGTAGTTCACCCGGAAGGCGAAGTACGAGAAAAGATCCGGGGCCCCGGAGTCGAAGAAATTGTATTCGAATTCGGCCCCGATACCCTGATTTCCCATGAGCCAGTAGTCAAATCCGACGCCGGCGACGCCGCCCGCCTTCCTCTCCGATTTCCATACGCCGCCCACCGGGTCGATGCCGAGGTGGGGAAGCAGCTGGTAGGCGCCGGCACCCACCATGGCGTGAACCTGCATCAGGGGGGCGACCGTGAAATAGTATTTCGCCTTGGCGAGGATCGGAATGATGGAGAGTCTCTCGTCGATTCCCTCAGCCTTCTGATACGAAACGATGTCGAAGCCGATCGCGAGGCCGACGGAGAGGTTGTTTGTGACCATCTTTCCCGTCGAAATGTCGAGGCCGATGAGACCCCTTTGGGCCTTCGTCACGGTCGCCTGCGTGAAGGCCGCGCCGAAATCGGCGACATACTGCTTCTGGATAGCCTGACCGAACGCCGTGCCCGAAAGCACGACGCAGCATGCGAGAATCGCGCCCGCGACCTTCATGGTTCTTAGCATTTTCAAATCCGTCCTCCGCCGTGATTGCCTCAACTACGCGTCAGTGAGTACACTCTCTATAATCAACGGGGCGAGCCCCGTCAAGCGCTTTGTCCATACCCGGTTGCCGCTTCCGGCCCGTGCGGCCGCCGGGGCGCGCGGCGCCTCATCGCGATCGCGCCAGAGAAGACGTCGAGGGCGTATATACGTAGCCCGGAACCCAAGCTATGCGGATTATCGTGCCGACGTCGACGGGGACCGACTCCACCGTATCGAGGAGCCCTTGCCGGCCGTAGTTCACCAGAATATCCCAGCAGCCCGGATCGATCTGCAGCGGCGTCGTCGTGCCCGGCCCGATCGTGTGGTTCGCCTCGACGAGGTTGGGGCCGAATGTGGTGCTGTCGCATCTCTTGATCTGCAATTGGTTCACTGCCAGGCTGTACGTGTTCGAAAAATTGACTGCGCCGACGTCATCCTTCACCGGGTAGAGGGTCGTTTCGTTGCTTTTGATCTCGATCACGTCTCTGAAGGGCCGCGTGGTTATGGAGGATCCTTCGATCGAGACCTTGATATCGGTCGGACCTATGATCGCGAGGGTCTTCCCGATATAGATCGACGTGCTGTACGACATCCCGGGATCGATGATGACGGCTGTGTTCTCGACCGTTCCTTTGAACTCGGATGCGCCCTCGTTCTTGACGACGAGATTGCCTTCCTGCGAACATCCCAAGATGGCGGCGATGAATACAATTATGCCGAACAGCACCCCGATCCTATTCTTGCCCATGACTCCTCCTTTAGGCCGTTTTTCGCTGCAATTACTTGGAAGATATCATTGCAAGCCGTCGATGTCAATTTCGCATTTTCTTGTGTTTAAGTCCCTGTTTCGGCTACAGTAAGGGCTGTTGCCCGCTGCGTTCGGCACGGGCCCGAATGGAGGCGGCTGAAGCGTGCGCGTTCTCATGGTCCAGACGTTCTACTACTACCGGGGCGGGGACTCGACCTACATGCTCTCCCTCTCGAAGCTCCTCGAGGAAAAGGGGCATGAGGTGGTCCCGTTCGCCATGGAGCATCCCCAGAACCTCCCGACTCCGTACGCGCGCTTTTTCGTGAGCGAGGTCGATTTCCCCGGGCTCCTCAGCGCGTCCTCGCCGGGCGCCGCCTGGAAGGTCGCCACACGGAGCATCTACAACGGTGAGGCGCGGCGGAAGATCGCGGCGCTCGCCGACGAGGTGAAGCCCGATATCGCCCATTTTCACAATATCCACGCGCACCTGACGACGTCGATCGTGGCGCCGCTCCGCAAACGCGGCATTCCCATCGTCTGGACGCTCCACGACTACCGGCTCATCTGCCCGAACACGTCCCTCTTGAGCAGGGGGGAGATATGCGAGCGCTGCATCCCGAACCGGTTTTACGAATCGATGCTCCAGCGGTGCAAGAAGGGGAGCTTTGCCGCGAGCTTCATCGCGATGCTCACGACGCTCTACGAGCGCCTCGAGCGCATTCCCTCGCGGATCGATCGCTTCGTCACGCCGAGCGAGTTTCTCCGGTCGAAGCTCGTCGAGGGAGGGTTCGATCCGGGGCGGATCGAGTGCGTTCCGAATTTCGTGGACCTCGCGCTCTATGCGGGGCGCCCCGAGAAGGATCATTTCTGCTACATCGGGAGGCTCTCGCACGAGAAGGGGCTCGACATCCTCATCAGGGCCGTCGCGAAGCTCGATTCGGGGCGCCTTCTCATCGTCGGGGACGGGCCCGAGGCGGACGACCTCAAGGCGCTCGCCCTGGAGCTCGGGACGAGCCGCGTGGAATTCGCCGGCTACCGGAGCGGCGAAGAGCTGAAAAGGATCCTCGCCGAATCGCAGTTCCTCGTCCTTCCCTCGCGCTGGTACGAGAACCTCCCGTTCGCCGTGATGGAGGCCTTCGCCTCGTCCAAGGCGGTCGTCGCCTCGCGGATCGGCGGCATTCCCGAGATGGTGGATGATGGCGTGAACGGTCTCCTCTTCCCCGTAGGCGACGTCGACGCGCTCGCCGCCTGCCTCAGGCGGATGCTCGGGGACCGCGGCGCGCGGGAAGAGATGGGTCGCCGCGGGCGGGAGAAGGCCGAGCGGCTCTACGGGCGCGAGACACACTACGCGCGGATCGAGGCGATCTATCGCGAGGTCTTCGCCTCGAAGCGCGCTTGATGGAGCCCGTGAGCGCCCGTATACTCAGAAGACTCTGTACGGGGAGAATTATTTGAGAATGAATCAGTCGGGGCGTAGCGCAGTCCGGTTAGCGCGCCTGCCTTGGGAGCAGGAGGTCGCTGGTTCGAATCCAGTCGCCCCGACCATCTATCGCAGCGGGAGGTGCCGGATATGAACAAAGGCGATCACGCGGCTTCGGGCCTGCGCGACGGCTTCAACTGCGCGCAGTCGGTGTTCTCGACCTTCGCGCCCGGGCTCGGGCTCGATGAGGCGAAGGCGGCGAAGGTCGCCAGCGCCTTCGGGGGCGGGATGGCGCGCAAGGGGGATACCTGCGGCGCCGTGACGGGGGCGTTCATGACGCTCGGCCTCGCGCACGGCAGCTCGCGCCCGCAGGACAAGGAGAAGAAGGAGAAATCGTACGAGTTGGCCCGGGAGTTCGTGCGGCGCTTCGCGGAGCGCAACGGCACGACCGTCTGCCGCGACCTCCTCGGCTGCGACATCGGCACGAGCGAGGGGTACGAGCAGGCGAAACAGCGGGGCCTCTTCGACACCGTCTGCGTGAAGCTCGTCAAGGACGCCGTGGAGATTCTCGAGGACATGCTCTCGAAGTGAAAGGAGACCGTCGATGACAATATCGTCCTGCGGGCCGGGCTCGGTCACGACGCTGGTTCTCGTAGGCGCGCTGGGGGGCACCGTGCGCGCGCTCGTCGGGGTTCTCAAGTACATGGAGCAGAGTAAACGAGAACAGCGATTTCACGTCGGGTACTTCGTGTGCTCGATCCTCATCTCGGCGGTCATCGGCGGGTTCGCGGGCGCGATCTCGTCGGGCAGCTGGAAGATCGCGGGGCTCGCCGGATACGCGGGAACGGACTTCATCGAGAGCCTCTACAAGATCAAGAGGAGCCAGGGGCTCGAGACCTGAGAGATTTCAGGCGACAGCGCGGGGAGAGTTCCCTTAACATAAAACAAACGATCTCCTCACACGGGGTTCATATCTTGACACTATCTCTTTTACATGACGCGTGAGCGGGGCTTTTCGAGCGAGGTTTGCCGTGGCTGCCGAACACATACTCGTCGTGGACGATGAAGAGGACATTCTCGAGCTCGTGAGCTACAACCTCACGCGAGCGGGCTACCGCGTATCCACCGTCACGTCGGGGGAAGACGCGATCAAGGTCGCGCGATCGAAGCTTCCGGGACTCGTCCTCCTCGACCTCATGCTGCCCGGGGTGGATGGGCTCGAGGTGTGCAACACGCTCAAGCGCGACCCGCGCACGGCGAATATCCCCGTCATCATGCTCACCGCGCGCGGGGAGGAGGCCGATATCGTGACCGGTCTCGAGCTCGGCGCGGACGACTACATCACGAAGCCATTCAGCCCGCGCGTCATGCTCGCGCGGATCAAGGCGGTGCTCCGGAGAAAGACGAAGGCTCCCGCCGAGGAGCTGGCGATCATCAAGCTCGAGAATCTCGTGATTCATCCGGGGCGCCACGAGGTCGCCGTGAAGGGCAAGAACGCCAATCTCACCTCCACCGAGTTCAGGATTCTTCATCTTCTCGCGAGGAGGCCCGGCTGGGTCTTCACGAGGCAGCAGATCATCGACGCGGCCCGCGGCGAGGACTATGCCGTGACGGACCGCTCCGTCGACGTTCACATCGTGGGGCTCCGCAAGAAGCTCGGCCCCCTCGGGAAACAGATCGAAACGGTGCACGGAGTCGGGTACCGGTTCAAGGAGCGGTAAGTGGCCCGGAAACGCCTTCTCTCGCAGCTCTATCCCTTTCACATCGTGATACTGGCGCTCTCGCTCCTCGCCGCCACCCTGTACGCGTCTCACGTCGCGCAGAAGCTTTATCTGCGGAGCACGGAAGAGGGTCTTCTCGCGCAGGCGCGTCTCGCGGAACGGGAGTTCGAACGGGGCGGCCCCTCGTCGAGTCAATCGGCGTCCGATTCGCTCTGTAAGGATTTGGGAAGGGCCGCGGGGGCCCGGGTCACGGTCGTGCTCGTGTCGGGCGTGGTCATCGCCGATACGGATCAGGATCCGCGGCGCATGGAGAATCACAGCGATCGCCCCGAGATCGTTCGGGCGCTCCAGGGCGGTGTCGGCAGGGCGGTGCGTTTCAGCGACACGGAAAAGAAGAACATGATGTACGTCGCCGTTCCCTGGAAGATGAACGGCGCCGTCGCCGGCGCGGTCCGCGCGTCGGTGCCGCTCGTTTCCGTGGAGGAGAGTCTCCACGGCATGTACGTACGGATCTTCATCGGCGGTGTCATCGTCACGTTGCTCGCCGCTCTCGTCAGCTTCGTCATCAGCCGCAGAATCAGCCGCCCCCTGAACGATCTCAGGGAGGGAGTCGAGCGCTTCGGACGGGAGGGCTTGAGCTTCCGGCTCCCCGTCTCCCATCTCGAGGAGGTCGGGAGACTCGCCGAGGTGATGAACGACCTGGCCGAGCGCCTCGACGAGAGGATCCGGACGGAGGTCCGGCAGCTCAACGAGCAGGAGGCCGTGTTCTCGAGCATGGTCGAGGGGATCATGGTGGTCGATGACGCGGAGCGCATCACGAGGCTGAACCGCTCCGCCGCCCGCTTCCTCGAGGTGGAGCCCGACAGCGCCCTCGGAAAGAGCATTCAGGAGGTCGTGAGGAGCCCGCATCTTCAGGAGTTCGTCAAGAAGACACTTGCCGCGACCGATCCGGTCGAAGCGGATATCATTCTCCGGAGCGGCAAGGGGGAACTTTTCCTTCAGGCTCACGGAGCGATGCTCCGCGACGCTGAAGGGAAGAGAATCGGCGCCGTGATCGTGCTCAACGACGTGACGAGACTGCAGCGCCTCGAAGGAGTGAGAAGAGATTTCGTCGCGAACGTCTCCCACGAGCTCAGAACGCCGATAACCTCGATCAAGGGATTCATCGAGACGCTTCGGGACGGAGCCATGCGCCGGCCCGCCGACGCGGAGAAATTTCTCGAAATCGTCGCGAAGCAAGCCGACCGCATGAACTCCATCATCGAGGACCTGCTTCTTCTCTCGCGGGTCGAGCAGGATACGCGCGAGGCGAAGGTCGTGCTCGAACGCGCCCCCGTGAAGGGAGTCATCCTCGAGGCGGTGCAGGTGTGCGAGCCGAAGGCGCAGGCGAAAGACATCAGGATCACCGTGAATTGCCCCGACGGCCTGACCGCCAGGATCAACCCCGCGCTCCTCGAGCAGGCGATCATCAATCTCGTCGACAACGCGATCAAGTACAGCGAGCCCGGCTGCCCCGTCACCGTCGAGGCGATGGAGAACGCGAGCGAGGTGATCGTCCGGGTCCGGGACAAGGGCTGCGGCATCGAGCCCGAGCATCTCCCCCGGATCTTCGAGCGTTTCTACCGGGTCGACAA
>JBEKAW010000052.1:0-18833 GCA_050015715.1 Candidatus Krumholzibacteriaceae bacterium | reverse complement strand
GACGACCGGCGTCTGCACGGATCTCGAACGGCAGTGCAGGGAGCTCGAGCCCTTCTACGGCTCCACGGTCGATACGATCGTCGTAACGGGCAATACGCACACCAAGACGATTGCGATCCTCCGTGAAATGGCGACAAAACAGGGCGCGCCGCTCGACGAGCGGCTCATCCGGAGAGACTCCGCGTACCTCCGCGGGCTCGGATATTTCGCCGAAGTGGGCATCAGCGCCGACACGACGGAGTACGGGAGATGCCGCGTCCTCGTCACGGTTACCGAGCGTCCGGCGATCTTCATGAGGGTTCCCTACCCGGTCGTCAACTACGACTTCGAGAAAGGGCTCAGCTACGGAGCGACGTGGAAGATAAAGAACTTCCGCGGGCTCGCCGAGAATCTTTCCGCATCCGCCCTGATACGGCAGGACAAGGAGGAGGGGGCGAGCTTCTCCTGGAACATTCCGTGGCTCATGGGGCGGAGGCTGGGGCTCCGCACCGACGCGTTCACGTACCGGCGCATCGAGCTCCCGAGCGATTCCACCGAGGACTGGGTCAAACGGCAGACCGGGGCCGACCTCGCACTGAGCGTTCCGCTCACGCCGAGCCTCGTCAACCAGCTCTGGTTCAGGCCGGGCGTCTCCTTCGACTGGAGAGAATCGATGCTCCTGCCGTCCAATGGCGTCGGCTTCATCGAACGCGGCCTCTACTCCCAGGATTTCGTCTCCGTCGGCGCGCAGCTCGTGTACGACAGCCGCGCCGATCGCATCTCCCCGTTCAACGGGATGTTTCATCAAGTCAGCGTGAGACGGTTCACGTCCGTCTCGGGGCTCAAGCAGCAGTACGTGTTCTACGGGTTCTCGGACTATTTCTACATTCCCACGGGAACGGAACGCGTGCTCATCGTCGCCGTTGACGGGGACATCCGCGAGGGGGATCTCCCCGGGTATTACGAGATGAAGCTCGGCGGCGTGCGCGACGTGAGAGGTTTCTCGGACAACGATCTCCGCGGACCCGCGAAGCTCGTCGGCACCCTGCAGTACCGGGCTCAGTTCTTCGGGCCGCATGTCTTCCGGCTGCCGAAGATCGGCGAGTTCGACGTCACCCTGAACGGCGTCGCGTTCGTCGACAGCGGCTCCATCATGAACAGCATTCTCGATCTCGATACGGCGACGTTCCACACTACCGGAGGTTTCGGCGTCGAGATTATCTCTCCGTTCAGGGACCTCATCCGCCTCGAGGTCGCGAGCGACGGGACCGGCAGCCCCGCATTCTATATGACGTCCGGGGCGAACTTCTGAGCGCCGTTTTTCCGGACAATCACGGAGCAATCGAACCAGCCGGGGTTCATGCGCTGAAGCTGCGGATAATTCCGCAGTCCTTCAAATTTGACGATATCGTGTATAATTAACTGTGAGAAAAAGAATTACCAGATGTTAAATCTGTTGATGACACCCGGATTTGGGTTAAAAAGCTCAATATTCCGAAATTGATGACTCCCTCCCGGGGGCTGTATCCGGTCTTTTTGCGTGGGACATCGTCCCTTCCCCCCCTCGTCGCCGGTTCCCGCCAGACAAGCAATCCATTATTAATGAAAAGGTTAGCGGCAACTACCCCCTTTTGCGAGTAGATTCGCGCACAACGCCCGCGCAAATCCGACATCGCCGGCGGCTATCTTATTCGCCTTCCGGAATATGCGATGCAAGTTCAGATAACGACCCGGGCCGCGCTCTGACGCCCGGGAGGCTGTTCCAGGAAGGCATATGGATAGTAGTACATTTAAATACAATAGATTAGCCCATGTCGCGACGCTTCTGATCTTCGCGTGTCTGCTTGTTGCCTGCCCGGTCGCAGCGGGGGAAAACACCCTGCTGAAACTGGAAAACGGGCTCCAAGTGAGAGTCTACACTCCCGAGGACATCATGGCGATGAGCACGAAGGACGCGAGCGGCGTGCTCACGTTCGAGGTCGCGGGCGGCGCGAGCTACCGGCTCATCGACACCGTTCTCGATCCCGAGATCGTGAACAAGGGAGACGGCTCATTTCATCCCGTGAACGTCGATTGGGCGATCGATGCTCTCTCCAAGGTCGATATCTCGGGCCGGAGCCTGAAGATGCCGGTCAATCTGTACGTGCTGCCGCTGCCCCGCTCGGGGCTCCTCTCGAGCTCCTCGTGCGGCGACGACATATTTCTCTCTCCCGGCGTTTATGAAATCGGCCGCTGCATGGTCGCGTGCACGGTGACGCACGAGCTCGGTCACGTCTTCCAGAACCGCTACGCGGCCGAGGGCCCGGGGGGCGCATGGGCCGAGTATCTCGAGATCCGCGGGTTGGAGGATGCGACGATCTACTCCGACGACGCTCCCCACGCGGACAGGCCCGTCGAGATCTTCGCGGAGGATTTCAGATACCTCTTCGGCGGGAGCGAGGCGTGCTACTCCGGCACGATCGAGAATCCCGATCTTCCCCTGCCCGACAAGGTCGCGGGCCTCGAGGAGTACTTCGCCGCGCTCGCGGCGCCCGCCGGAACCGCGGGCGACGCGCGCGCGATCGCGACTTCCAACTACCCGAACCCGTTCAACCCCTCGACGACGATACGGGTCGTCTTCAACGAGCCGTCCCGGGGGAAGGCGCGCGACGTCGATCTCTCGATCTATCGCGTCGATGGATCGCTCGTGAGGAATCTCTACCGGGGCGCCGTGACCGCGGATGAGCTCTCGGTGCCGTGGGACGGAAAAGACGGTCGCGGCGGCGCGGTATCGAGCGGCATCTATTTCTACGCGGTCCGCTCGGCGGGACGCGCCGTGACTGGCAAAATGCTTCTTCTGCGCTAGGGCCGCCCCGCGCGCGCCGAGGCGCGGCGCCGCTCCTTCTCTCCGGACCCTCGCCCTTTGTATCCGATCTACTCTACGGTTTCCTGCGCGCTCTGAGCTGCCCGCACGCGGCGTAGATGTCGGCGCCCTGGCTCCGGCGCACGGTGACGGCGGGCGCGCGCGGAAGAAGCTCCGCGATGAAGCTCTCGAGGCGCTCCTCGGAAGGGCGCCGGAACGGGCAGCCCTCCCATTCGTTGAAGGGGATGAGGTTGATCTTGAAGGGCTTTCCCGCGGTGAGGCTCGAGAGCCGCCGCGCGTCTTCCTCCGTGTCGTTCAGATCCTTGATAACGACGTATTCGATCGTGACCCGCGTCCTTCGCGCGCGCGCGAACTCGAACGCGGCCGCGAGCGTTTCCTCGAGATTCCGCGCCGCCGGCATGAGCCGCCTGCGGGATTCGTCCGTCGTCGCGTTGAGAGAGATCGCCAGAGAGAACTTGAGGCGGGAACCTCCGAGCTCGCGGATGGTCTCCGGGATTCCGATCGTGCTGAGCGTGATGCGTTTTTCGCCGAGGGCGAAGGCGTCGGGGGAATTGATGATCTCGAGCGCCTTCGTGAGATTCTCGAGGTTGAGGAGCGGCTCTCCCATCCCCATGAAGACGACGTTGAACCGCTCTCGCGGCGGGAGGTGGCCGACCTTGAAGAAGAGAATCTGATTGAGGATCTCGTCGGCGCGAAGGTCCCGCTCGAAGCCTCCCTCGCCGGTTCTGCAGAGGGCGCATCCGAGGGCGCAGCCGACCTGGCTCGAGATGCAGATCGTGCGGTGCCCGTGCGTCTCCATGAGCACGGCCTCGATGCGCGCCCCGTCGTCCGTTTCGAGCAGAAACTTCTGGCTCGCGTCCGCGCGGGAGGGTACACTGTCCGCGAGCCGGAGCCAGGAGATCGTGAAACGCTCGTCGAGCGTGAGCCTGAGGCTCGTCGGGAGATTGGTCATCCCGGAAAAACCGCCGCACCCTTTCTGGTAGAGCCACTTGAGAATCTGAGGCGTGCGGTGCCGCTTCTCCCCGAGGCCCTCGATGGCCGCGGAAAGCTCCGCGATTGAAAGATTCTTGATATTGAGCTTCTCCATAACAATGATGATACGGGAAAGAGAGCAGCCGTCCCAGACAAAAAAAGAGATCCGGGGATGCGTCGATCTCGGGAGCAGCAACTTTCGACTTCTCGTCGTGGACGGCTCCTTTCCGGCGGCCGGGCTCGAGGGGTCTACCTTCGAGCTCGCTTCGTTCAACGAGACGAAGCGATACGTGGGATGGGGGGACGATCTCGCGCGGACGGGGATCATCTCCCCGGAAAAGGCCGTCCGGGCCGAGCGCGCGCTCCGGGAGCTTCTCGACGCAGCGCGCGCGTGGGGATGCGCGCGTCCGGTCATCGTCGCGACGAACACGCTTCGTGAATCGACGAACGCGTCCGCGGTCGCATCCGGGCTCGAGGGCGCGCTCGGCGTCTCGATCCGCGTGCTGCCGCAGCGGGACGAGGCGGCGCTCGGCTACACGGGCGCTTCGTTCTTTCGCGCTCGCGGCGAGGCGATCACGCTCATCGACGCGGGGGGGACGAGCACCGAGGTCTCGTGGGGGAGGGGAACGTCGATGGAGGGCTTCGCGGGCATCCCGGTCGGAACCCACCGCGTGCGCCGGCTGCTGGCCGGCGCGCCGGGGGCGCGCGGCGTGTCGGCGCGGCTCGCGGCGGATCTCGATGCGGCGCTGATCCGCGCGCCCGGCCGGGGCGAGCGTGTTTATCCCTTGCCCGCGTTCGCGCGAGACTCTACAATGCTCATGACCGGCGGAACGGCGGTGAGCCTCGCGGTGTTCCTCCGGTATATGGACGGACGGACGGGCGCGTTCCGGGAGATGCAGCTCGTCACGCGCGCGGACGTCGCGCTCGCCGGAAGGCGCTTCGAGGGGCTCCGCAGGGCGGGCCGGGAACGCGCAGCGCCGCTTGATCAGGACCGGATCCGGCTGTT
This sequence comes from Candidatus Krumholzibacteriaceae bacterium, assembly GCA_050015715.1. Lineage (GTDB taxonomy): Bacteria > Krumholzibacteriota > Krumholzibacteriia > Krumholzibacteriales > Krumholzibacteriaceae > SSS58A. The sequence goes on along the minus strand of JBEKAW010000052.1, from coordinate 14,013 downwards.
TCCGGCGGGGCTCGTACTGATCGAGGCGCTTCTCGATTCCGCGCGCATCGAGGCATTCAGGGTGACCGCGCGGGATCTCCGTTGGGGTGTCGTGCTCACGGGGGGAATAGAGGCATGAGCAAGCGGGTTCTGATCGTCGACGACGAAGACAGCATCAGGAGCGCGCTCGAGCAGCTCCTGTCCTTCGAGAAATTCAAGACCTTCTCCGCTCCCGACGGCGCCACCGCGCTCGATATCGCGGCCAGCGAGCGCGTCGATATCGTGCTCCTCGACATCAAGATGCCCGGCATGGACGGCCTCGAGGTTCTCGGCACCCTCAGGGAGACGCATCCCGATCTTCCCGTGATCATCATCTCGGGGCACGGCACGATCACGACGGCCGTCGAGGCGACGAAGCTCGGAGCGTTCGATTTCATCGAGAAACCGTTCGACACGGAACGGCTCCTCTTGACGATCAAGAACGGCATCAACCAGGCGGAGCTCGCGCGCCGGAACGTGCAGCTCGAGAAGAAGGTCGGCATCACGACGGAGATCATCGGCGCTCATCCGGAGATGCTCGCGATCATGGAAACGATCACGCGCGTCGCTCCGACGAACGCCCGCGTCCTCATCATGGGGGAAAACGGCACCGGCAAGGAGCTCGTCGCGCGGAAGCTCCACGAGCTCTCGAAGCGCGCCGGGGAGCCGTTCGTCGAGGTCAACTGCGCGGCGATTCCGGAAGACCTCATCGAGAGCGAGCTCTTCGGGCACGAGAAAGGATCGTTCACCGGCGCGATATCGCAGCGTATCGGCAAGTTCGAGCTCGCCGACGGCGGCACTCTGTTCCTCGACGAGGTGGGCGACATGAGCCTCTCGGCGCAGGCGAAGGTGCTGCGCGTGTTGCAGGAATCGGCGTTCGAGCGCGTCGGGGGAACCGAGACGAAGCACGTCGACGTCCGGGTTCTCGCCGCGACGAACAAGAATCTGCTCGAGGAAGCGGCGAGGACGAGATTCAGGGAGGACCTCTACTACCGGCTCAACGTCGTTCCGATCCGGATCCCGCCGCTGCGGGAGCGGAAATCGGACATCAAGATTCTCGCGGACTTCTTTCTCCGCGAGGTGGCGCTCGAGCTCGGGCGCGCTCCCAAGCGGCTCTCATCCGAGGCGCTCGACGTCCTCATGGAGTATTCGTGGCCGGGAAACGTGCGGGAGCTGAGGAATCTCGTCGAGCGGCTCTGCATCCTCACGTCGAACGACGTGATCGCGCGCGACGATCTTCCGATGCTCGCGCTCGTGCGGGAGGAGGACGCGCGGAAGGACCCGTTCGGTCTCAAGACCTACCAGGAGTTCAAGGACTTCATGGAGAAGGAGTATCTCGTCAAGAAGCTCAGGGAGAACAACGGGAATGTTTCGAGAACCGCGCGGCAGCTCGACATGCAGCGCAGCAATCTGTACAAGAAGCTCGAGAAATTCGGCATCGAATTCAGGAAGGAACCCGGGGGTGAGGACGATTGACGAGGCCGCCTTTTCCCCATTTCGATGGGTGGGTCCACCTATAGGGGAAAATTTTCGATAAATCGGCTAAATGCCGATTTTTTATTGAGGTTTGCGAATAATTGTTTGACTTCGAGGGGCGCGGATATTAACATTAGTATGGTGCTTGGGGTATTGTGATGTGTGTTATGGAGCGTGGGGGCTCCATAAGGAGGAGATGGTAGCATGAAGAAGCTCGTGTTGCTCCTGTCCGTGCTTCTTATCCTGTCGAGCATCGCTCCCTCCCCGGTTCTCGCCGCACGCCCCTCTTTGGAATACCGGCTCCAGTCAATCCTGGCAATTCTGTACCAGAGCATATTTCCGTACTCGGGAATATACAACATGCCGGGGGAGGTTATTCCGATCGGTGGCGATCCGGGAACGATACTCGGCGGAGACGCCGACGACTACGGAAACGGCAAGAGCGGACCTTCAAACACGGTTACTCCGAAAGGTTTGAAGGATGTTCTGCCCGGGCCGGGACAAGGAACGCTCGATAAGGGCACGACAAACAAACTGGCCAAGTAATGGTTCGCCGACCATTAGCACTTGGAGAGACCGATGCCGGACAACCCCCAAGGCAGGGACGACTTCGAGTACGCGAAGAAGAAGTCCCCGCCGAAATTCAAGGTAATTAGCCCCGAGGAAGAGCTCGGGGATATGCATTTTTCCACGGAGAACTACTCCGTGGCGCTCGAATACTACGAGAAAGCCCTTCAGAAGATCCACATAGCTCCGCATCCATCGGACCTTCTCAGAATCTACCGGAAGATCAGCGACTGCTACGTGCAGAAGGGTCTGTTCCGGGAAGCGAAGACGTTTCTCGAGAGCGCCCAGTCGCAGTGCGACGAGCATGACGCCTTCGGCAAGGGAACGCTCGCGTGCCTCAGAGGGATCATTCTCCGTGAGAACGGCGCGATCGAGAAGGCGCTCCAGGAGGGATGCACGGCGTACCGGCCGGTCGGCGAGTCGTACGTCCTCAACAGTCTCGGTCTGTTCCACAAGGATGCGTGCCGGTTTTCACGGGCCGTCCATTTCTTCAACAGGTCGCTCGAACTCTGCGAGAAGATGGGGCTCACCCAGAACCGCGTCCGCGTGACCCTCAATCTCGGAATCACCCATCTGAAATCGCGCAACCTCGCCGGCGCCATGGGCGCCTTTTCGGACGCCCGCAAGATGTCGCTCGGCTCCGGCGATGATCAGCTCTATATCCGCGCCACCCTGATGCTCGGGAGCGCCCAGACGAAGACGCTCGAGTTCGCGGCGGCCGAGAAGCACCTCCTCGAGGCGCGGGTCATCGCGGAGCGGAGAGGGTACGGACGCGAGATCGCGCTCGCCGACGAGTATCTCGGCGATCTCATGGTCGCGCGCGGCGATCTCGAGGGAGCGCTCCAGAACTATTCGACCTCGCTCTCGCGGGCGAAGAAGATGTCGGTCGAGGGAGATATCGTGGCGGAGGTCCTGCGCCGCGAGACGGAGGTGTTCCTCCTCCAGCGGAAGCCGGAAGACGTTCTATCCGTCGGCGCGCGGGCGCTCGACGTCGCCGGGAAGAGCGGCGAAATCTTCGAGATCGGATACGTCAAGCGGGCCATCGGTCTCGCTCACGCCCTCCTGGGTCATGAAACCGAAGCGGAGCAATCCATCGCGGCGAGCATAAAGACGTTTCAGGAAGCCAACAATCCGTACGAGGCGAACAGGTCGTCCTGCATGTTCTGCGAGCACCTTCTCGCGAAGGGCGGCGACCAGGGACTTCTGAGGGCGCGCAAGATCATGAACAACGCGCTCGCGTATTTCGAGCAGGCCGAGGAGTACCGGGACATGGCCGAGTGCCACGTTCTCATGACCCGGATCGAACGCGATCTCAAGAACCGCGATGAGTGTCTGCTCCACATGTACGAGGCGCAGCGGCTCGCCGAAGACCTTCGGGACCGCAACCTCCTCAGACGCGTGCGGCGCCTGCGCCGGAGCATCGAGGATGAGGTGGCCGGCACGCTCACGACTTCGTCCGGGGGAGCGGGTATCTCCGTCGAGCTTTCGCATTCGTTCGCGAAGAATCCGCACATCGTGACGGTCCTCGACCACCTGCTCGGCGATCTCATGAACAAGATCACCTTCGGGCACGGCTTCGTCTCGCTCTTCGGAAACGGAAACGGGGGCCGCAAGGTCACCGTGCTCGCGCGGCGAGGAATATCCGAGCCGGTGTCCCGCCAGCTCACCGAGTGGTTCCTCGCGCGGGAGGACGAGGACCCCGCCGGGAGCGCGCTTCTCACGGACGTCCTGCACGACAAGCGGACCGCTCCGATCCGCGACGTGCTTCCCGGGCATGAAGGACCGCTGTACTTCCATCCTCTCTGCAGGGGAACGGAGCCGTTCGGGCTTCTCTTTTTCCAGTCGGACGCCGGGGCGGGCACGCCTCCGCGGCTCGGTCAGGTTCCGGACGTGGTCGCGACGTACGCGGGCTTCATCGATTTTCTCGTTCAGGGGTGCATTCTCGAGACGGGAACGGCGCCGAAGGAACAGACCGCGAGGCACGCGGACGATTTCCGGCACGTCATCACGAGAAACGAGCGCATGCTCAAGATCCTCAACCTCGCCGAGAAGGTCGCCCGGTCCGAATCTTCGGTGCTTCTCATGGGAGAGACGGGCACGGGGAAGGGGCTCGTCGCGCAGGCGATTCACAAGCTGAGCCCCCGGCGCGACAGGAAATTCGTCCACGTGAACTGCGCCGCTCTTCCCGAGACGATTCTCGAGAGCGAGCTTTTCGGTCACGTGAAGGGCTCCTTCACCGGCGCGATCTGCGACAAGAAAGGGCTTCTCGCGGAGGCGGACGGGGGGACGATTTTCCTCGACGAGATCGGCAAGACCTCCCTCGTTCTCCAGGGCAAGCTTCTCCAGTTCCTCGACACGAGGAAGGTGCGCCCCGTCGGCAGCAACGAGATGATCCCGGTCAACGTGCGGATCATCTTCGCGTCCAAGAGCGACCTCCTCACGATGTGCCGGAGCGGCGAGATGCTCGAGGACTTCTATTACCGCATCAACGATTTTCCGATCACGATCCCGCCGCTCAGGGAGCGCGTCGAGGATATCCACCTGCTCGCGGAGTATTTCCTCAAGGTCTTCACGGAGGAGATGAAGAAACGCGTGCGCGGCTTCTCGGAGGAAGCGCTGTCCCTCATGGCCGGCTACGAGTGGCCGGGAAACGTGCGGGAGCTCGAGAAGATCGTCAAGCGCGCCATCATACTCTCCGACGAGGACGGCGTGGTGACTCCCGCGGTGATCAATTTCGACGACTCCGACGGCGGCGGCGCTGCGAACATACGCCGCCTGGGCCTCCCCGACCGGGTCAAGGATCTCGAGAAGAGGATCATCTCCGAGAGTCTCATCAGAAACGGATGGAACCGCAGCCTCGCCGCTACCGAGCTCGGCATCAGCTATCCGACGCTTCTCAAGAAGATCCGCGATTTCAATATCATCGAGGGCTACTAGAGCCGCCCCGGCACGGGTCTTCATTTTTTTCCACGGAATCGAAATCCTCGCGCGGTCCTCGAGGTTCGTTTGTGCAGCGGCCGAACAGCGCTGTCAAGCTTCTTGATAGCCCCTCCTCATTGCCCGTCAACGAGTTCCGCGAGGGACGCCTCCTTTTGTAAAGAGATTTGCCCCGCGAAAAGAAAAGGAGCGGACCCGCGCCGCGCCGGGTTTCCGGCCACGATTGTAACTTACAACGCCGCAACTGATTACGTTCATGCAGAAAAGCGCGCCTTCCCGGCACGCCTGGAACGATGCTTGATGTGTATACTGATCGGTATCGGTTGGCGGAGGGGAACGGCGAAGCGGAGAGGTACTGGAGTTCTCTGTCAGACTTAGGCTCTCCTGGAGCTATAAGGGGAAAAGGTGGGGTCTCGAAGACAGAGAACGGAAGGTATCTCTCCGTTTAATTATCCGAGAATATGCTTGACCATTGCTACCGGAACTCCTACCATTGAAAGGTCAGGGGTATAGGTAACCTTTGGAATGGCGAGATCCTTAGGAAAGCGAGTATGGACATCCCCTCCGGTGCTCGCGTCCTATATCCCTGACATTTCTTTATGCCCGCTCCTCAATTCCCGCTAAAGACAGAGCGTCGATGGTGTCCTCCGAATAGGACAAAGCTGTAGATACCTGGTGACAGATTCCTGCCTTCACCCGAGACGGTATCGCGGCGCGGAGCGGTCTCAAGAAAATCCTGCAAAATCTCCAAGCCACTATCAGTCAACGAATTGCGCAGTCGCCGGCGGACCGTTTTCAGCTCATTTGACGAAGATTGCATCTCTGGCACATGGGTTGCGTTTATGGTAGGGCAGAAAGGACAAGAAGATGAACCGGGTGCTCTCGACAATATCGATAATGATGCTGATGATGATCTCCTGCGGTCAGAAGGAGAAGGTCGTCGAGGTCCCGGTCGCGGTCAACTGTCCTCCGAGCACCCCGCGCGGCGTGTATGCCGTGAATCTCGACGGAAAGGTCGAGATATGCTGGGTCGCCAATTACGAGAACGACGTCGAAGGGTACAATATTTATCGCGGGCTGACGAGCGACGGCGATTTCTCTCTCATCGGAACCGTCCCCGTCGAAACCTCGAATCCGGCGCAGTACTGCTACGACGATCTGGACACCTCGAACGGAGTCCACTACTGGTACGCGGTGTCCGCGTACGATCGCGGCGGCGCCGAGAGCGATCTCATCATCGAGGAGGTCGTCAGCGGCACGCCCCGCCCCGAGGGCGTCGTCACGTTGTACGACGCGGGGACGCTCCCGAATCAGAGCGGATACGATTTCTTCCCCATCCCGGCGGTGCCGAATCCCACGCAGGCCTATGACGCGCCCACCACGGATATCTTCTTCGGCATCAGCGGCGGGATCCCTACGATAATCGCCCGCCGCACCGGCGTGGAGATCCAGGATTACGGATACACGGACAACTTCGACGTCATCAGTCTTGCGCCTGACGCCGGGTGGTCCCCGTCTCGAACTGCCGAGGCCATCGCGAAGCACACGTACATCCTCAAGGTTCCCGAAACGAACGGGTTCCACTACGCGAAGATTTTCGTGACCGAGGTTACCGGGAGTTTCGTCACATTCGACTGGGCCTTCCAGACCGATCCCGGGAACCCTGACCTTGCACCTCCCGCCGCCCCGGGCCGCGGGAAGGGAAATCCCGGGCAATCACAGCCCGGGCAGACGACGGTTGCTACGCTGCTGACCGATAGATTCAGCGATCCCCCCATCGTTGAGAGGGTAACATGGACACGGGACTCCGAGATCGGACACCAAACCACCGAGTAGAGCGCTGGCAAGCGAAGAAGGTTTGTGTTACCCGCGAAGGTCGGCCGAAGGGGAGAGTGAAGAAAACGAATGTCGTACAGGGGCGGCAAGAGGTCTTCACTCTCCCCAGATTCTTTTATATACGTCTTGAAGAAATCACTTCGCGCACGTAGAATCGTCCCCCTATGAAACGGCTACTCTCGATCCTCGTCGTCGCAGCTCTTTTCGTCGCGCCGGGACCGGCGCTCGCGCGGGCGCAGGGCGCGCCTCCGGCGTCCGTGAAACCCCCGCTTCCGCGCGGCTCCGCCGCGGGACCGTACCAGCGGCGCTCGCTCGAGAGACTGCTCGCGGGAAGCGCGGCGAGCGTCGAGTCGCTCGACGTCATCGTCTTCAGGGTCTCGTTCGCCGACAAGGACTTCGACGCGGCGCACGACACGACCTATTTCGACAACGAGCTGAGACACGTCAGGGAGTACTACCTCGGGGCCTCGCGGAACGTCTTTCACATGAAGACGACGCTCTTTCCGACGGTCGTGAAGTTGAGCGGGACCGAGGCCTACTACGGAAACGCCGACCTCTGGAAGGAGCGCATGGCCGAGCTTCTCATCGAGGTCGTCCAGAAAACCGACGCCGACGTCGATTTCTCCAGGTACGACGCGTACGCGGTGATCCACGCCGACGCGGGGCGGGAGACTGATTTCAACAACGACTCGCAGTACCAGATTGCGTCCGGATTCGTCGATCCGCAGGAGATGGCGGCGGCGCTCAAGGACACGCTCGGAACCCCGGGCGTTCCCACGAACGACCGCGTGAACGGCGACACGCTCTTCATCGACAACCTCATGGTCTGGCCGGAGGAGGCCTCCCAGGACGGCTATACCTTCGGCTCGCTCGGTATCTACGCCTACCAGGTGGGTCTGAGGCTCGGCATGATTCCGCTCTTCGACACGACCCCGGAGGGCTTTCCCGATTCCCAGGGTCTCGGGAACTTCGATCTCATGAGCTACGGCATCTACAACGCCCTCGGCTTCGTCCCGGCCTTTCCTTCCGCGTTCAACCGCCTGCTGATGGGGTGGGTGACGCCCGTCGTCGTGGGCGCGAATGAGTCCGTGAGGATCGCCGATATCAACTCGGCGCTCGTCTCCGACACCGCGCTCGTGAAGATCTCCCTCAATCCGTCGGAGTATTTTCTCGTCGAGAACAGGGTGCACGATACGAATTTCAACGGAAGATTCGACTTCATCGATCTCAACGGCGACGGCATCCCCGAGAACGAGGACACGCTGCGGGGCGCCGAATTCGATTTCTTCCTCACCGCGACGACCGACCTGAGGGTGAAGCCCGACAGCGTCGTCACGGGGAGCGGGCTCATGGTCTATCACGTCGACGAGGCCGCTATCCGCGCCGCCATCGAGGCGGGAGGGGCCGCGGACGACGACAAGAACTGGAAGGGAGTCGATCTCGAAGAGGCGGACCACATTCAGGATCTCGACAGCCCCGGCGGCGCCTTCGCCTTCGGGAGCTTCTACGATTCCTTCAGAAAGGACAACAACGACCGCTTCGGCCCCGATACGGATCCCTCGAGCGCGGATAACGCCGGTGTGAAGACCGGCATCGTGCTCGACGAGATCTCGAGCGCGGGGCATTACATGACGTTCAGGGCCTCCTTCTCGCCGCCGAAAGCTTCCGTGAGAGGCGAATTTCCGGCGGACATCGCGCGGCTGAGCCCGATCGCCGTGCCGTCGTCGGGGAGCGACCACGAACGGCTTCTCCTCGCGGCCGACTCGGCTGGTCTATACGTCGCCGACGCGGGTCTTGCGGGCTGGGACGGAACGGTCGAAAAGCTGCCCATCGAGAATGGCGGCGTGTGGACTGCTCCTCCCATTATCGGCTTTACCGTCGACAAGACCGAGGGCGAGATGTACCTCACGTCGTCGGTCGGAATTCTGCACGCATACGACTGGTCCGGCGGGCCGGTCGCAATCGACGACGACGGCACGCAGGGGACCCTCAAGCTCCACGGGGATGCGGCCTCGTCCCTCATCCGGGGCAGCGGCAACGCGGGGGTTCTCGCGTTCTCCTCGACTGCGGACAGCACGTACCTCATGATTCTCACGGACGACGGAGCGTCGCCCGGAACGGGATGGGTGCGGCGGGGGTCCATCGGCTTCGAGATCGGACTCATGAAAGGGCAGATCGTGTCGCACCCCGCCGCCGGGATCATCATGTCGGATGATGGCGGCAGTCTGATTTCCGGCGAGTACATCGCTACGTACGACGTCGATCGCGGACTCTGTTTCAATTTCATGCCTATCGCTACGAGAGCCGTCATCTCGCCTCTCCATGCAAACGGAGCGATCTCGATCGACCCGGCGAACATCATAACGATGGCCACGGGGATCCGCGTGAAACCGGCGGGACTCCTCACGATTTCAACGGGGGACATCGATAGGGACGGATCGGATGAGATGGTGGCGGCAATCGACAACGCGGGGCTCTACTATTACAAAGCGGGCGGGGCCGTTCATCACATTAGTTTCGCGGGGTCGCGATTCTCGCCGCCCGTGCTCGCCGACATCGACGGCGACGGAACCCTCGAGACCGCCCTTCGGGACGAGTCGCACTGCTATCTGTTCTCCGGATTCGGCGTTCCGGTGAGCGGCTGGCCTCACGTGATCGACATGGAGATTGCCGCCCACGAGGGCGCTGCTCCTCCCTCGCCGAGCGTCGTCGATGACGTCAACGGGGACGGCGCGAGGGAAGTTGTTTTCCTCGTTGGGGGAGACATTCATGCATTCGATTTCCGTGGGAGAGAGATCAAAGGGTATCCGCTCGCGGGGGAAGGCGCGCGGGGCGGAGCGCTCGCGATTATGCACGGAGAGTCGGACAGGCTCTATATCCTCGATTGCGCGGCGGCGCTCCCCTATTCGAGGGACGCCGGGACAGGCGCGGCCTCCGGGGCGGTGTCCTCGATCAGAAGGTATGATACCGGAGTCGACGAAGCTTCAACTGACCAGGTATGGCGAATGTACCGGCACGATTCATACGGGTACGGACGACAGGACAATGGGGGATCAGCCCCGAATCCTCACGCGGAGCGCATCGATCCGTCGACATTCATGATATATCCCAATCCCGCGACGGGAGGGCACGTCACCGTCCGCGTGGTGATTTCGGCGCCGGCGCGCGTCAAGGTGACCCTCGTCAATCTCGAGGGAGAGAAGGTGGCCGCCGTCGAGCGCGACCATGCGTGGTTCAGGGGAAGCGCCGTCCCGTTCGAGGAGACCTTTTCGACGGCGAAGCTCGCGGGCGGGGTCTATCTCTGCCGCCTCGAGGTCGCCGGCGACGGCTGGAGCTGGACCGGCTCGAAAAAATTCGCCGTGACACGGTGAGCCCGCCGCATCCGGCGTTGACGGGCGGGACGCGAAGGATTACTATTAATTGTAGAGAACTTCGGGAGGGAACATGATTCGGAAGGCAGTATCGCTGATTGCTGCGGGAGCGATTGTCGCGCTCGCCTCAGGGAGCCTGCTCGCCGGCGAGGCCGGCACGAGCGGCTTTCTCTTCCTCCGTCTCGGCAACGGGGCCCGGGCGTCCGGCATGGGCGAGGCCTTCACCGCCGTCGCCAACGACGCGACGAGCATCTACTACAACCCCGCGGGTATGGCGAACGTCGAGGGAGTCGAGCTCAACGTGAGCCACACCGAGTGGCTCCAGGATATCCGTTTCGAGCAGGTTTCGATGGTGAACGAGATGCTCGGCGGCGCAGTCGGGCTCAGCTTCACCGGCGTCTATTACGGTTCGATGGACCGCTACCCCGATTACCCGGCGCTCGTTCCGGACGGCACATTCGCTCCGTACGATCTGTCCGTTTCGGGCGGCTACGCCATGGACGTTTTTCCGAACATCTCGGTGGGCGTCACGGCGAAGTTCATCTACGAGAAGATCGATTTCGAATCGGCGACGGGATGGGCGATCGACGCCGGGATCCTGCACCGGAGCAGGATCAAGGGGCTCACGCTCGCCGCCTCGATACTCGACTTCGGTCCCCAGGCGAAGTTCGTCGAGGAGAAGTTCTATCCCCCGTTCCAGATCAGGGGCGGAGCCTCCTACCGGTACGACGCCGACTGGCTGAGGGGGAACATGATACTGGCGACGGATGCCGTCTTCCCGAACGACGGCGACGCCAAGCTGCACATGGGAGTGGAGTACAACTACCGTGCGCTTCTCTCGCTGCGCGCCGGGTACAAGGCGAATTACTACACGCAGGGCGCGACCTTCGGGCTCGGCGTCAACTACCGGGGCCTCAGGTTCGACTACGCGTATATGCCGATGGAGAACGATCTGGGGGACAGTCACCGGTTCTCGATTACCGTGTCTTCTCCCGGGCGGTAGAATCCGAGCGAGAGACGGCCCTCCCGGATCTCGAGATACGAACGGTTCCGTTCCCAATCTCCCAGTATCACGAAGCTGCGCTCGCCGAACCGCTCGAGGCACGGGTAATGGATGTGCCCCATGACGAAGACGTCGTTGTTCCAGCGGAACAGCGAGCCCTCCGCCATCGAAAGCAGCGTCTTCGCCGTGCGTTCCGTTTTCTTCTCGGTGAATCCCTTGCTCGCGCGCGAGAAGCGCCGCGCGAATCCGTACAGGATGTCCGGATGCACGGCGCGGGCGAAGGCGATCGCCGTCCGGCTCCGTATGACGGCCTTGAGCGCCTTGTAGGCGAGGTCTCCGGGGAGGAGCGTGTCGCCGTGGGTCATCGTCACCCTGAGCCCCTGGATCTCGTGCGTGGCGAGCGTCGGGAGAATCGTGAAGCCCAGCGTCTCCGAGATATAGGGACCGAGCCAGTAATCGTGGTTTCCTCCGGCGATGTAGATTCCGGTTCCGCTCCTTTTGAGGTTGGACAGCGCGAGGAGAACGTCCGTGTAGTACCGCGGCACGACACTCCGGTACTCGAACCAGAAATCGAAGACGTCGCCGATGAGGTAGAGCCGGGACGCTCCCTCGATCCGTGAGAGAAAATCGAGGAACGCCTCGCGCTTCGCGCGCTCCTCAATCGAGGCGTCGCCGTACTTGAAGTGGGTGTCGGAAACGAAGAATACGGTTTCTTTCAACGAAATTCTCCAGCCCGCCGGTTCCAGCGGCGTAACAGGATGGATTCTATTGCAGAACGGCCGATTGAAGGCAAGCGAAAAATGCTCGGCCCGCGGGCGGCCGGCCCGGGGAAGGAACTTATTCGAAGAAAAGGGGTTACGAATTCGGACATTTTCCATAATTATTCTTGACATGATTTCGGTATTCGGGTACACTATGTATCGGATTGGTGTATGGGCAGTTGTGCCAGGAGAGTAAATCGTTTCGCCGACGATACCTGCACTTAGAACCCCACCGAAAGAATGAACGTTCTTGGTGCGCAAGGTGTAAGCACCTTGTGAGAGGTCTAAGAGGGGCGTTAAAAGGCAGGCGGGTATCGAAGGCGGTTTATTATGAGTGGGGATGAATTCAGGGAAAAGGAAGAGATGTATTCGGAGCGCAAGGAAACGGGCGATTATATAGGTGAGCGAAGCCTCGATCTGTATCTCAAGGAGATCAACAACACGGCGCTGTTGACGAGGGAGCAGGAAAAGGAGCTCGCGAAGCGCATTCGCAAGGGTGAAGAGGCGGCTCTCCATGACCTGGTGAAGGCGAACCTGCGCTTCGTCGTATCGATTGCGAAACAGTACGTGAACCAGGGCCTGTCGCTGGCCGATCTCGTGAACGAGGGCAACCTCGGTCTCATCAAGGCCGCGTACCGGTTCGACGAGAAGCGCGGATACAAGTTTATTTCGTACGCGGTATGGTGGATTCGCCAGGCGATGCTCCAGGCGCTCGCCGAGCAGTCGCGAATCGTCCGCCTGCCGCTCAACAGGGCGGGGACGCTGTACCGGATCGGGAAGGCCGCGCGCCAGCTCGATCAGGAGCTCGGGCGGAGCCCCGAGGTCTCCGAGATCGCCGACAAGCTGAAGCTCCCCCACGACGAAGTGCGGGACACCATGCAGATCGCGAACAGCCATCTGTCGCTGGACGCCTCGTTCAGCAACGATCAGGAGGAGAACTCGCTGGTCGATTACCTCGCGGACGACAATCTCGAATCTCCGGACGAGCAGACGTACGTGAACGCCTTGAGCGACGACATGCAGAAGGCGCTCGACACCTTGACCGATCGCGAGCGGCAGATTCTCTCGCTCTACTTCGGGCTCGAAGGGGAGGAGCCGCTGACCCTGGAAGAGATCGGGAAGCGGATGAACCTCACGAGGGAGCGCATTCGCCAGATCAAGGAAAAGGCGATCCTGCGCCTGCGGCACAATTCGCGGAGCAAGTATCTGAAGGGCTACGTGCAGGATTGATCCGAAACGACGGCTCTCTTGAATTCAGAGGGTGGAGAAAGCCCGTTTCTTCACCCTTTTTTATTACCCCGCCCGGGGGGTGGTACGGCATTTGCAACCTTTCGGGGCGGGGGGGAATTATCGCTTGACGGCCCGGGGGGCACCGACTACCTTTTTGATAAACAGGCAGGGGGTTTACCGATAACGTGAAACGTGAGCGACAGAAGGACCGCTATTTCCATATCCTCTTCGTGCGAGGGGGCAACGCCGGCGTGCGGACGATCCGCATCCACCGCGGTCTCGCCATTTCCGCGCTCGCGCTCCTCGTCGCGGTCGTATCGGCCGCCACGCTGCTCGTCGCGACCCGTTCGGGGCAGGTCGCGAACAACCTCGTCATCAAGGGTCTCAGGTCCCAGAACGAGCGTCTCACCGTGGAGCTCGGACGCTTCCGCGGCGAGGCGCAGGTGCTCAAGAACAAGATGAACGTCGACTTCGAGCTCCAGAACAGGGCCCGCCTCATCGCGAGCCTCGAGCCTCTCTCGAGGGACGTCTGGCAGGTGGGGGTCGGCGGACCGGAACCGAACCTCGCCCGGACGGAGACGGCGTATCCGGACACCGTGTTCAACACGATCGGCGAGAACCTCGACCAGATGCTTCGCCAATCCGAGCTCCAGCTCAAGAGCTACGGGGAGGTCATCTCCGTTCTCGAGAAGGAGAAGGAGATCCGCAACGGCACGCCTTCCGTTCGCCCGCTCAGGGGCGGATTTCTCTCGAGCCGGTTCGGGAGGCGCATGGATCCGTTCACGGGCACCGTCATGCTGCATCCCGGCCTCGA
>JBEKAW010000051.1:0-11568 GCA_050015715.1 Candidatus Krumholzibacteriaceae bacterium | reverse complement strand
ACTAAGGGATTTCATCCATCTGAGTTCAACTAGCAAGTCTGTCATGAAGTTCGAAAATGGCAATGTGGTCTCTGATCTCGCGTCTTCGTATCTTGGCACGCCATACAAGCAACTGCTTATTTCTAGCGAGGGGATTCTAAACTCCCGCGAGCCGATAGAGCTCCTCAATAATTGCAAGGACGACGGGTATGTGTTTCCAATTTACAATGACAGCATGATTATTGCCTTCATGACTGTCAGGTATATGTATGTTACCGAGAAGGGGATAATGGGATGGCTTTGGGGCAAGATCAGATTTCAATCGGAGAATGAGCGCAAGTACTACAAACTTCTTCAGACCTTCCCGGAATCACAAGGCTACAAGGTATATGTCGTTAACTATAGAGATGCCGACGGGAGATTCTATATGATTCAAACACCTGATAGCGAGTATAGCGTCGTTGAGGGCTCGGACTACATTGCTGGCTTGTTGAATGCGCCTCGTACAAGCGGAGCGCCCCTGGAGACTATGGAAGCTACCGGTGCGGTAGAAATACTGCGTGGAGCGGCGGCTGCCAACATAGTTAAGGAACGAAAGATCGAAGAAGATAACAAGGCCTGGCTGAAGACACTGGGGGACCAGAAGAAATGAGAAGGCTAATCACCTATTTGTTCATTGTCTTGAACGTAGTTGGTTACAGCGCAAGATTATATGCATCTGCGCCTCATGCGGACGGATCCCCCGCCTTTCCCGACCTTCTTGAATGTGGAAACCAAACCGCAGATCATATTCCTGGTGGTTGCGGGGCCTGTTGGGCCGTCAGCATATCCTATGTTGCGAGTTTATATCCCTCGGGGGTGGTATTTCAGGGAGAGGTAGCGCAATATGCATGCGCGAATTGGTCAGACTGGACATTTTCCGATGAAAGACCGGATTGCTGGCCCGGTTGCCCGGTGGGTTGTGATTGCTACAGGAACTGGGGAATTTCGTTTGGGCGAGTGAAAACGATAATGGATCACATGGGCTTTACAACTATCGCACATAACGACAGGATTGCGCAGGAGGACCTAGTAGATGCCTTCTGCCGCAGTGGGAGTACTTCTTCCTTCATCGCGGGCCTTGTGCCCGATCATGCGATTGCGATTTCCGGCATATCGGTGAACGATGAAGGTGTCTATATTGTATACTGTAACGACGCGACAGACGTATTTATGTGGCAGGTATACGACGACATATGCGACCCATGGGATGCTGGAACAATAGAGGTAACCGCGTGGAATCCATCGGGCGATTGGCGTAATTATGTTAGCATAGGTGATATTGACAGTTTCGCCGTATCACAGTCCTCAAATTCCCGAGTGCGAGTCAAGTTCAGTGTTCTTTCGACTGCACCGCCGAATGAATTGGCCGCAGTCTATATCGCCGATAATTCCCTGGGCCCCGCGAGGCTAATAGAACCTTTAATGGGATATGTCAACTTGGAACCACTCGGAAATGTGTGGTATGACACATTGCTTCAGTACCGGGACGACTACCATTACTATCTCGATCTCGGCGGCCCATGTTCCCCTACACGTCCGATAGCGGAATTGCTGGAAGCTGATTATCCGATGGGGGGAAGTGTTCTGCATTTTACCGGGACAGCGGATAGGCCGACTTTCGCCTTTCCGGCAAATTTCGTAGCTATAGACAATCCTATGGATGCAGGGCAGGCAATTCTCCTCCACTGGAACCTGTCTCAGGATGACAATAAAATTGATTGTTACAATATCTACAGAGCAGAGAATAATGTGTCTCGGCTGAAATACTTGACTTCTGTTGGACGGGGAATATCGTCCTATTTAGATTCGAACCTAACTCCCGGAACAGATTACTGGTATTTGATATCGGCTGCTCATCATGGCAATGTAGGAAATGCTCCGTCAGGTAGCTTCGCTATTTGGAACGACTTCAATCCAGAACTGCAGGGCCCGGTGGAAGCCATCGATAACCTAGCTAATAGCATATCCTTTGTTTCTGGGAGGTATGACTCATTGTTCGTTTGTCCGGATGGTGACGCCGATACGTTGAGGATCCGCATTTCGGTAGTGGGGACTAACGGAGTACCCGCGGCGGGAGTTCCGAGTAGCGAAATCACATTGGACCCCTATGAGATACAGGGTGTTCATTTCTGCAATAATGGGCCTATGAATTCCGTTGGTAGCACCAATAGTAACGGAGTTGCTGAGTTCGACTACCCGTATCTAGGGGGATGTGGTTCCGCGCACCTAGATGCTGAAGTTGGTGGTAGAGTATCAAACAACATACTGAGCGGCTATTTCAGAAGCGCGGACCTAAATCGTGACGGAGTGGTGAATCTGTTGGACCTGCCCATATTTGGGAAGTCGTATAACAAGTCTGCGGGTGATACGGCATATTGTTCCTGCTGTGATTTCAATTGGGATAACGAGTGCGATCTCACGGATTTTGGCTTCTTTGGTACACATTATCAGCATAGATGCCCGAACTATTCACAGTATTTGGCATCCAAGAGCCAATACTATTCGCAAGTGGAATTGATCCTCAATGATGAAATTGTGAATGGTACTAGAGAAGTGACGCTTTTGCTAAAGGAGGCATCTAATATTTCTGATATAGGTATTATGCTGGATAATGAAATGGACGGAATGCAGTACTTGGGATTCACGCCGAACCCTAGCTTGAATAAGACGATAATAGCAGCTCCGACCAAAAATAGCGGAGAGCCCGTTGTTTGGTTGGCAGCATTTGGTGGTGACAATTTGAATGGGAGTTCAATTGAGTTAGGAAAACTGAGATATGCGATATCGACTGCGTATACGTCATTATCGTCTGCTGGGACAAGTTCTTGCCAGCTGCACGTGATATATGGCGAGACATTGGATGCGGACAATAGGTTATGTGTCGTTAGGACCGATGTAGTGAATAAGGACGCAACTAGTCCGCCAAGCGTTGATTACCTCCACGGCAATTATCCAAATCCCTTTAATCCGGGCACTTATATCGAATATGGCATAGCCGAGGATTCACGAGTTGACCTGAGCATATATGATGTGTCTGGACACCTCGTGAGGGCATTGACACGGGAAGAGATGAAGAAGGGACGTTATAGAGTGTACTGGGACGGGAAGAACGATGATGGAAGGCTCGTTTCAAGTGGACTGTACTTCTGCAAGATGAGGACGGATAAGCACGAGATCACAAGAAAGCTCGTCTTGATGAGGTAGCTGTCGGAACTTGCGTGAAGTGGGTTTGGTCCCTTTTTCCGGAATTCACGATCTCGGCCAACGGTTTTCGTATACCGAGCCTCTATCGATTAGATTGCGGCTTTGAGCCCGGCTGTTGAGTCTGGAAAGGGCTCGGCAGCCGGGCTGTTAAATTATGCAACCTGCCGTGCGGGGCATCCAAGAATAGAGGGAGTTGCGTCTGGGGAGGGAGGCACGATGAAATCCGAGAGACTTCCCGAGCTCGGGAAGATTCACCCCGAATTCTTCGATCGCGTCATCTATCCACGCCTTGGCGCGCCCGATGGAGACATCGTCATCGGTCCCCGTCACGGAGTCGATTACGGCGTGCTGAGGATCGGCGGGAAAGCGGTGGCGCTGTCGACAGATCCATTCTTCATCGTCCCGTCGTTCGGCTTCTCGAAGGCAGCCTGGTTCGCCTTTCACATCGTCGTCTCGGACGTCGCCGTCTCCGGGCTCACGCCGAAGTATCTCGCGATCGATCTCAATCTCCCGCCGGAAACGACCGAGAGCGAGCTCGAGGAGCTCTGGAGCGCCGTGCATGAGGAGGCCGCGCGGTACGGGATGAGCATCGTCACGGGTCACACCGCGCGGTACACGGGATGCGCCTACCCCATGGTCGGCGGCGCCACCGCCATCGCGATCGGCGACGAGGCGGAGCTCAAGGGGCCTCACCTCGTGAAGACCGGGGACCGGGTGCTGATCACGAAAGGGCCGGCGATAGAGACGACGGGGCTCCTCGCGGTGCTCTTCGCCGAAAAGTTCGTGAAGGCGGGGGGGGGGGCGTTCCAGAGAGAGGCGGCCGGTATCTTCCGTCAGATGACCGTCCTCGACGATTGCGCGGTCGCGAGGTCGTTTGCCGGGGTCCACGTGATGCACGATGCGACCGAATGCGGCGTCTGGGGCGGTCTCTACGAGATGGCGAGGGCGGGAGCGTACGGGCTGAGAATCGACGAGGCCCTGATACCGGTTCAGCCCGTCGTGCGCAGAACGGCCGAGCTCTTCAAATTCGATCCGTTCAGCTCCATCAGCGAGGGCACCCTGATCGCCATGGTCGATCCCGGGGAGGCGCTCGATCTGCAGTCGGCCCTGGCCGCGCACGGCGTTTTGAGCGCGGTGTGCGGCGAGGTCGTTCCGGCGAGGGAGGGGCTCATGGTCGCGCGGGGGGGCACGATGGTTCCCCTTGAGCACCCGAAAACTGATCCGTACTGGACGCTCGCGGCGGAGCTGGCGCGATAGTTACCGCCGTCTCCCGCCGGGCGAGCATTGTCGTTGCCCCGATACCCCGGAGGTAGTATTATCCTAACGCCGGGAGGAAAACGATGGAGAATGCGAAAGACAATCAGCGCGTGAAGCTCGTCGAGCTCGCGACGGTGCAGGGGGATTTCGAGGCCCAGGTGCTCAAGGGAATGCTCGAGTCCGAGGGAATCGAAGTGGCGATACGCGCGGGCGTTTCGCAGAATGTGCTCCCGCTCACCGTGAACGGTCTCGGCGAGATGAAGCTCTATGTCAAGGAAGAGGACTATCCCGCGGCGCAGGCGATCATGAACGAGAACGAGGGGCGGCAGTGAAGGATCCGGAATCCGGCTCGGGGGAGATTCCGGCTCTTGCAAATAGATTTGCGGTTGTATACTATCCCGCGCGTGGGGGCTTAACTCAGCGGTAGAGTGCTATCCTCACACGATAGAAGTCGTAGGTTCAAATCCTACAGTCCCCACCATCTTCATTTCACCGAGTATCACAGAATTCCGCGAGGGTCAGCGGGGGTTTTGCGCCGGCGTGCCGTGCGTGAGGCGTTTCATCTCGGCGGCGAACTCTTTCTGGATCTCGAGGAATCGGGGATCTCCCGGGTTCTTGACCGCGATGCCGCAGACGTCCGCCGATTTCACGACGAGGGAATCGCCTGCGAAGGTCACGGATACCTCGGCGAACGAATATTCGTTGTTCCCGGTATCGACGACGACCGTCGAGCCGACTCTTTCCTCGTACGTCGCCTTGTGCGAGCGGTGTCCGTTGAGGACGACGTCGATCCCGCGCACGTCGTGCGCGAGCTCCAGGCTCGCCGGCCAGCCCAGCTGGCTCACCGCGACGACGAGATTGCACCCGCGCGAGCGCAGCGCCCTGACCGCCTCGAGCGCGGCGGCCTTCGGGTCGACGACGTAGTACCGCTTCGGGACGTCCGGTCCCGACCGGTAGATGAACCCCGGGAGCGCGACCGAGAAGATGCCGATCCGCGCGGCGCCCTTCCGTCCGAAGAGCGTCTTCGCGCCGCCGAGCTCCTTGATTATCGAGGGGGGCGCCGCGGGCTGTCTCCGGCCGCGGGTGAGGATGTTCGAGTTCACGAGCGGAATGCCGTACGAGCGCGCGTCCGCGAGCACCGCGTCGAGCCCGGCGGCCGTCTCGCGCCCGCCGATGCCGACCGCGTCATACCGGAGGAGCCTCATCGCGGAGAAGAAATAGCGGTTCTGCACGTCCCGGAATCGCGATTCCGGGGCGATCGAGAAATCCCCGGCGTCGATGACGAGCACCGGCCGCTCGCGACGCCGTTCCTCGACGAGGGAAGCCCACCGGGCCATCCCGCATTGCTCGTGTTTCCTTCACCCGCACGGCTCGCGGTAGCCGGCGAGCTCGTCCGTGAAGAATATGCTCACGGACAAGCCGGCAGCGGGCGCCTCCCGTGAGCGCCCGGGGCGCTCCACGCGCGAGCGCAGCGGGATGTACACGATGAGCAGGATGACGACGACGAGCGCCGCGTTGAAGAGCGCTCTACGCCGCGGGTCCCTTTTTCGTTCCATACCTTTTCAGCTTCGCGTAAACCGTCGGTTTCGATATCCCGAGGACGGCGGCCGCCTTGGTCTTGTCGCCGATCCGCTCGACGACCTTGCTCACGATCATTCCCTCGACCTTGGGGAGTATCGGATCCGCCGTCGAGAGCTCGACGTTCTCGAGCAACGAGTCGATGGTCTCCTCGAGGGTCGCGCGCGATTCGGCGCGCGCGCTTTCGGGCCGCTTCACGATGTAATCGGGGAGGTCTTCGGAGAGTATCGTTTCCTTCTTCGACATGATGATGACGCGGTTGATGAGGTTCTCGAGCTCCCGCACGTTGCCCGGCCAGTCGTAGGAGATGAGGAGCGCCATCGCTTCGGAGGAGATCTTCTTCACGGGAATGCCGTAAAGCTTGCAGAAGGTCGTGAGAAAATAGTTGCAGAGCGGTTCGATGTCCTCGGCGCGCTCCCGGAGATCGGGTATGCGGATCGGGAAGATATTGATCCGGTAGTAGAGATCCTCGCGAAAGCGCCCCTGCTTGACGAGCGAGAGAAGATCCTTGTTCGTCGCGGCGATGATCCGGACGTTCGTCGAGATCTGGACCATGCCGCCGACGCGGTAAAACTTCTGGTCCTCGAGGACGTGGAGGAGCTTCGGCTGCAGCTCCAGCGGCATGTCGCCGATCTCGTTGAGGAAGATCGTGCCGCCGTTCGCCGATTCGAAGTGGCCGATCCGCTGCTTGTGGGCGCCCGTGAAGGAGCCCTTCTCGTGTCCGAAGAGCTCGCTCTCGAGAAGCTCGCGGGGAATCGCCGAGCAGTTGAGCGAAACGAAGGGCTTGTCGGCGCGGTTGCCGCCGTAGTGGATCGTCTTGGCGATGACGTCCTTTCCCGTTCCGTTCGATCCGGTGAGCAGCACCGTCGTGTCCATGTCCCTGATCCCCTCGACGAGCTCGTAGATGTGCCGCATCGGAGCGGAGGCGCCGATCAGGTCCTGGAACGTGACGCGTTCCTTCACCCTCACGATAGCGGGCTTCACGGAAAAGCGCGACTTTTCGATCTGATCGATCTTGTCCACGAGGAGCGTTTTCTCGAGCGCGGAGGCCGCCTCCATGCTGAAGGCGACGAGGAAGCTGTGCTCCTCGTCCGCCGTCCGCGCGGCGCTCCGGGTCGAATCGAGGTAGAGGAACCCCGCCGTCTCGTCGCGGATCCGGAGCGGCGCGCAGATGATCCGGGGGTGTTCCTCGATGAACTCGCTCGGCACCTTGCCTTCGGGGATCGTCGTGCGGGAGGTGTCGAGCGGATAGCCGAGCTGCCGCGCCACGGAGAGAATGGCGTTGATCGTGCGGTCCGTGAGCATGCTCCCCGCGACGAAGGAGCCGCTCGCGGCGGCGATGCGGTACGCGTCGCGCCCCTCGGTCTTGAGAATGAGCGCCGAGCGGTCCGTCGCGGTGATCCGGCGCGCCGTTTCGATTATCATGGCGCGGAGCCGCTCCGGGTCGCGGATGGTGTGCATGAGGGAGACGAGCCTGCAGAGCGCCCCGAAGCGTCCCTGGTCCGTCGCGATCTCGTCGCGCGAGAGGGGCGATCGCGCATCGAGCGCCTCCTGGAGGAGACGAACCTGCCCGGGCACCGGTTCCCCGTCGGCGACGAGGGAGACCGCTCTGAGAAGAAACTCGCGGGCGAGCGGTTCGTTCCCCTCTTCGAGACAGAGGCTCCCGGTTTCCGCGGCGACCGCGGAGGCGGCGCTCCTCTTTCCGAGGAGCGAGAGCTCGAGGCTCGCGCCTTCGAGCTTGAATCTCCCGTTCTCGCGCTCTCCCCGGGCGAGGAGGATTCTCCCCTCGAGGAGATTGAGAAGCGCCGTTTCGAGACGTGAGCCTATTTTCTGGTTGAGCGATCGCGCCTGGGCGAGGAGCTCGATCGTCCGGGGGATGTCCCCGAGCGCGAACGTGAGCTCGGCGAGCTTCCGGTAGACGACGGCCCGCTCCCTGAGCGATTTCGTCTTATCGCAGAGGTGGAGATCCTTCGTGTAGTAATTCTGCGCTTTTTCGTAGTTCCCCTGGAGGACCGAGATCTCGCCGAGGGTGCCGTACGCCTCCGCGAGGAGCTGCTGGTTGCCGATCGTCTCCGCCAGGCGCGCCGCCGTGACGCAGCTTCGTTCGGCGTCCTTGAGCTTCTCGAGGTCGAGGTACACGAGGGCGAGGTTGAGATGCGCGGCGGCGAGCCCCGGGAGGTTCTCGTGCCGCTTCTTGATCTCCATGCTTTTCGTGAAGCAATCGAGCGCCTCGGCGAGGGACCCGAGCGAGCGATATACGAGGCCGAGGTTGTTGTAGCTCGCGCCGATGCCGATCTCGTCGTTCGATTCCTCGCGCAAGGCGAGACAGCGCTTGTGGCACAAGAGCGCCTCGTCGTACTTGCTCCTGTTCCAGTTGATCGTGCCCATGAGGTTGTACGCCTGGGCGATTTCGGCGGGGTTCTGTTTCTCGTCGAGGAGCTTGTGAACGACGAGGCAGTGCTCCCACGAGCGGTCGAAGGCCCCGAGGCGGTAATGGATCCACGCCATGTCGTTGTAGAGTTTCGCGCGCTCGCCGGACAGAAGCTCGTCGCCATGCGCGTCGAGCGTTCTCTCGAGGAGCTTTTCCGCCTTGAGAAACTCCCCTTTCTTCTCGAGGATCTCGCTCTCGCGCCGCACGGCCTCGACCGCGAGGTTCCGGAACCGCGCCGAATCCTCCTCCCGCGCGATATCCTCGCGGCACTGGCGGAAGAAGCACTCCGCCCGGTCCATGCTCCCCGTCAGCGAGAAGTGCGTGCCGAGCTCGAGGTAGAGATTGAACCGCGCGTCGACGGGAAGCGCGCGATCGAACTTCCCGTCCATGTAGCTCGTGTTGAAGCAGCTGAACGCGGCGAGCTTTCTCCGCCGCATGAATGTCTGAAGGATCTCGAGACCCTTGAGGGCTGCCTCCTCGCGGGAGCCGCTCCGCGCGAGATGATAGAATGTGTAGATCGCGGGGACGCCGCGTTTCTCCTCGAGGAGGTGCGCGATGCTGCGGTGGATCGATTCTCTCCGGTCGGCCGGCATGCTTTCGAGGACGGTCCGCGCGACCGACAGGCCGGCGGGCCGGTACACGACGGAGAGATCCCCGTTCGAGAGGGCCGAGATCTCCGCGCGCGATTTCACGACTCCGCGCGCGACGAGCCCTCCGAGCGCGGCAAAGATCTGATTTTCCTCCGGCGCGTAGATGCCGAGGAGGAAGGAGAGGGGCGCCTCGAAACCGAAAACGGCGAGAAATCCGAGGATGGATCGCTCCTCCGCGGAGAGCGCGTCGAGGAGCCGCGTGCCGCGCGTCCCGGGAGCGGCCGGAGCGCCGCCGGCGCCGAGGTTCATCCGCGCGAGCGCGAGGTTCTCCGACGATTCGAGCGCCTCGGCGATCTCCTTCTCCGTGCTCGATCGCACGGCGCGCGAGAGTATCCGCCTCTTTTCCGCCATGGCGGGGGCGCTCAGGTTGATTTCCTTCACCGCGATCTCCCGCTTGGAGAACTCGTCCCTGATCTCCCCGGCGAGGCGCGGCGCGCCTGCGTCCGTCGCGATGACGACGAGGTCGCACCGCTCGATCGCCTGGCACACGTAATCCATGACGTAGCACGTGAGAAGCGGCTCGTCTCCCCTGTCGTCGACGAGCGCGAAATCGCACGGCTCGCCGGGCCCTTTCTCGGGCAGATCCTGGAAGAGCGCGAGGTCGCCCGCGATCGCGCCGTGTTTGAATCCCCACTCTTCCATGAGGCTGCGCGCGATGAACTCGAGGAAATGCGTCCGTCCCTCGCCGCGCGTCCCCGTGACGATGGCGAGCTGTTTCTCGCCGGCGCGCGCCTTGAGGGCGATCTGTTTCATGGCCCGCACCGCGGCGGGGGGAGGAGCCGTGCCGAGGGGTCGCGCCGGAAACGCGAGAGCTTCGAGGCGCGACTCACCGGCGAGCGCGTCGAGCGCCTCCAGCGTCTCGTCGTACTCCGCGGCCGGCGTCTCCGGCCCGATCTCCCGCAGACGCGCGGAGAGGCCCTTGACCGAATCGGCCGCATCGCGATCGAGGTACTGGGCGAAAACCGAGAGGATGCCACCGAGCGCGCGAAGGTCCGCGTAGGGCTGATCGATCTCGGCGCCGGACCGTTCGGGAGGCACCGTTATTCGATGAAGGATCTCCCCGGGCAAGAGGTATGCGACGGGCAGAACGCAGAGCGCTTCCCCGGCGAGGCACAGCGATTCGAGCTTGAGATTGTGGAAGTGCAGACCCTCGCGGAGCCTCGAGAGCACGTACGAGAGGATCGTCTTCATGACGGCGGCCGCGCGGGACGGCCTCATGAGCGGGAGCGCCTTCGTCACGGGCACGATATCCGCGTGAGGAAGAAGGAAGGTGAGAGAGCCGTTCACGTGCTGGAGCGAGAGGGTCGGCGCGGCGAGCGTTCCGGACGCGGAAAAGAGATAATCGCGCATCCGCAGGTCTTCGATCGACACCGGCGCGTTCCCCGGCGTCTCGAGAGAGAAGAAGAGGTACTCGCGTTCGCTCAGGGAATCGGCGACGCTGTAGCCGTGCCACGGCGGATACTCTCCGAGCGTCTTTCTGACGACATATCTTGAATTGAATGTGTCCTTGAGGTTCTCGCTGCCCATGAGTTGCCCGCCCCGTTAACTTTCTTGACCGGTAAAATTACTTTACATCAAGACGGCGGGGGATTCAAGAGAAATGTGCGAGCGGTTCGGGAAGGAGAGGTCAGGGAATGTAGAGGAGCCGTCCGCAGTTCTCGCAGGTCTGGAGCTCGTTTCGGCTCACCGCGGAGAAGAACGACGTCGGAAGCTTCACGAAGCACCCGAGGCAGAGGCTTCCGGTGACGGGGAGGATCGCAACCGTGAAGTGCTCGGTGAGCTTCTCGTAGCGCTGGAGCATGGCCTTCGGCACCTTCTTCGCGAGCTTTTCGCGCGCCTCCTGGAGCTCGCTCAGGCCGGTGAGCTTGAAGCCGAGGTGGTGGAGCTCCTTCGACGTGGCCTTGTCTTTCACCTCTTTGATCATGATGTCGAGGTCCTGGAGCGCGATGAGGAGGCGATGCTCGTCTTTCACAGGTCCTTGTCCTCCAGAATCTTCACGAGCGACGAAAATTCGGTGGCCTCGTAAAGGCTCTTGAGCTACGCCGGCTTCTGAATGAGGCTGATGAGCTCGCTCAGGATCGCGAGGTACGTCTCGGATCCTTTGTCCGACGGGGCGAGGATGAGGAAGAAGACCCTCGTCGGCTTTCCGTCGAGCGCGTCGAAGTCGACGCCCGACGCCGAACGCGCGAAGAGCACGCTGAGATCCTTTATGGCGAGGGAGCGTCCGTGCGGAAAGGCGACGCCGTTGCCGAGCCCCGTGCTCCCGAGACTCTCGCGGTTCTTCAGCATTTCGATGATGAAGCGTTCGTCGGATATCTTGTTCTTGAGGGCAAGGGTATGCACGATCTCCGTGAGCACGCTCATCTTCTTGCGTGACCGGAGATGAAATATGCAAAGGTCCTCTTCGAAGAACGAAATCAGCTTGGA
>JBEKAW010000050.1:0-11630 GCA_050015715.1 Candidatus Krumholzibacteriaceae bacterium | reverse complement strand
AACCCGGCGGTGCTCGAGCTCATTCCGGATTATGCTCCCTCGGAGATCACGACGAGGGAGGCCCTCGTCCTCATAGAGAACAGGATGATCGCGCTGATCGATTCGCGGGCATTGGCGCGCCGCGAAGCGGAGGCCGAGCCGTACGGGTCGTGGTACCGGATCGCGCGCGTATACACGGATATCGCGACCGCGGCGCTCTCGATCGCCGGCGCGTACGTTCCGGGATACGCCGCCCGGAGGGATCTCATTCGAATGAAATCCGGGGGAGGGGATGTCCTTCTCTCGGGGTTTCTATCCCCGGACGTCGTGGGGAAGATCGATCGCTGGACGCGATACAAGCTCGAGCCTTCGATGGATACGGGCAGTGCGGGGGCGGGAGTGGGCGCATGTGCCGGGTTGTGGGAGGAGGCGGCGGGGGACCTTGTCCTTTTCTGGAGAAAGGCCGCGACACACGCGCGCTCGCCGCGTCGCGACCCGTCGAATCCGCTCCGCGTCGAGGAGCTCGCGGGGAGCGGACGCGCCTACGGTGAATGGCGGAATCACCTGAGGGGCTGGCGAGCCGTCCTCGGGGAGGTTCCCGGGCCGCGGCGTTTGTCGTGCGCAGTGGGGCTGGGGGCCAGGCTCGTTTCGGGGAGTCCCCTCGACGCCGTCCGCGAGGCCGGCGTGCGGCTCCTTGACCGTCGCCCGACGGACGGCGCTGATTCGTCCATGACGGGAGCGCCCGGGGGATTTCCGTATCATGGAGGGAGCTGGGACCAGGCGGCGGCCGAGCTCTCTTTCGTCTGGAACAATCTCGTCTTCGGACGGGCCGGGGGATAGCGGATGGGCAAACCCATGATCGTGATAATCATCGACGCGCTCGGCTACGAGCTCACGGCGAGCCACGGGTTCCATCCGGCCGGACTCGCGTCGAAGGCGCGCCTGAAGACCGTTCTCGGTTTCAGCCAGGCGGCGCTCGCCTCGATCTTCACTGCATCGACGCCCGCGGGGCACGGCCTTTGGATGATGTACTCGTTCGCGGAGAAAGGCTCTCCGTTCGGATGGCTCTCGCTCGTGCCTCCCCGGGTGTCGGCGCGGCGGCTCTGGCTGCGGCGTCTGATTCAATGGGACCTCGCCCACCGCGTGAAGATGCAAGGATACTACAGTCTCTACGACGTGCCCCGCGAGATTCTCCCGCGGCTCGATCTTCCCGCGAGGGGGGACATGTTCGCCCCGCGCGGCGGCGGCGCGGCGAGGACGATCTTCGACGAGCTCGAAGAGCGGCGGATGCCCCACATGGTCTGGGACTACCGCGTGAGCGAGGCGCGCGCCTTCGACGATCTCCAGGAAGCCGTGCGAGTCAGGCAAGCGGGATTCTATCTCCTCTACACGGCGGGGCTCGATTCCGATCTGCACCGGCACGGTACGACGGCGCCAAGGATCGGGGAACATCTCGCGTGGTACCGCCAGCGGATCGAGCGCCTCGCCGCGGCGGCCGGGAGCGAGGCGGAGATCGTCGTGCTCGGGGATCACGGCATGTGCGACGTGACGGGGAGCATCGGTGTCATGAGCGCGGTCGAGGCGCTCGGGCTCGAGATCGGGCGCGACTACGTCCCGTTCTACGATTCGACGATGGCGCGCTTCAGGATCCGCTCGGAACGCTCGCGCGAGGTGATCGGGAAGTATCTCGGCGGCCAGCCGTCGGGGCGCCTTCTCAGTTCCGATGAAATGAGGCGGCTCGGCGTCGCGTTTCCCGACGGGCGTTTCGGGGATATCGTGTTTCTTGCCGATCCCGGCGTCGTCATCGCCCCGAGCTACATGGGCGCCAAGCCCGTCGCGGCGATGCACGGCTACCATCCGGATGTCGATCAGATGTACAGCGCGATGTTCTCGACGAGCGAGCTCCCGGCCGCCGAGCTCTCCATCATGGATGTCGCTGGAATCGTTCTCCCGGGGTTCACGTCCCAACGAGGAGGGAAGGTGTCGTGACGATCGAGAAGCTCGGCCACGCCATGAAATGGAGCCTCGTCGCAAGATTCGCCGCGTTCATGGCGGGGTTTGGGGCTAACGTCATCATCCCGAGGGCGCTCGGGCAGCATGACTTTGGCGTCTATGGCGAGATCAAGACGGTGCTGATGTTTGTCCTCGTCCTCGTCATGATCGGCGTCGACGCCTCGATCCTCAAGTTCGCGCCGATGATGAGGGTTTCGGGGGGCACGAAGGCGTTCGCGCGGACTTTCCAGCGCCTCTTTCTCATGCAAATCGGCGTTTGGGTTCTGATTCTTATCGTGAGCCACTTCGGGGGCGGTTTGTTGAACTCATTCTTCCGGGACGAGACGGGACGGTTCAGCTTTTATGTCCAGGTCGCGATCGTCTGCTTCTTCTTCGAGCTCTGCATGCTCATGACCACGAGGCTTCTGGAGTCATGGTATGAAACGAAGCGGCTCGCCGCCGTCGTTCTGTCCGGAAACCTCCTCTTCTTTGCGCTCGTTGTGATCGCGATGCGGATGCGGTTCGGCATCGTCGGGATCCTTTTCTCGAGCGCGGTGATGAACATTTTCATGGTTGCGCTCCTCGTGCCGCAGGCGAGGGGGCTCCTGCGATGCGTGCCTTCCGAGGGAAGGTGTCCCGGGCTCGGCGTCGTTCTTCGTTTCTCGCTGCCTTTCGTCGTCACGGGGCTTCTCAACCAGATCGTGTGGCGGCAATCCGAGGTCCTGCTCCTCGGGCATTTCAAAGGAGCCGAAGCCGCGGGCTTCTTTTTCCTCGCCTACCGAACGCCGCAAATGATACTCGAGTTCGTTCCGGCCACCGTATGGCCCATCGTTCTCGCCGCCACATCCGAGTCGTATACAAAGGACGCGACAAGCCTGCCGCGTGCAATAACTCTCTATTACAAACTCATCTATCTGCTCGTCGTTCCCGTCGCCTCGATGGGATTCGCCTTCTCCCGGGCGCTGGTTCCGATTATCTATGGCGCGAAAATGCTTCCAGCAGCGTTATTTACGCAGCTGTTTTTCGTTGTCTTTTCGTATTCCTTTCTCTACACTCCGCTCAGCATGGCCTTCTACGTCATGGGTAAGAGCTGGGTTAATATGTTGATATTTATGGTGATAGCGGTCATCGAAATCTCGCTGGATCTCATGCTGATACCGCGGTACGGCCTCTGGGGGGGGATGACGGGCGTTTCCATCGCTCTCCTGGCCACGGTCGTCGTCTTTCAGGTCGTTATGAGACGACTCCATCCGGATATCAAGACGCCGATCGACTTCCTGATGCGGTGCACCGCTGCCGCGGTTCCGACCTGTCTCCTGTCGATTCTCGCCATGCGCTGGCATTCCATCGCTGCGCTCTCGCTCATGATTCCTGCGGGTCTCGCGCTTCTCGTCGTCGGGTTCAGGCTCATGAAGGTCATTGGGGCCGAGGAGAAAGAGATGATCATGCGGCTCCCCATCCCGGCGAAAGAGCGGCTCTTGAGTCTTTTCTAGAGGAGCTGACAAATGTATCGTGAGCGAACAATTTCGATCGTCATACCATGCTACAACGAGGAGCAGGGTCTCGCGCGCGTCATTCCGTCCCTTCCGAAGTCAGTCGACGAGATCATTGTCGTCGACAACAACTCCACCGATCGAACCGCGGAGGTCGCTCGCGGGCTCGGGGCGAAGGTCGTTTTCGAGAAGAGGAAGGGATACGGCGCCGCGTACAAGGCGGGGCTCGCCGCGGTGACGGGGGATATCACGGTCACGATGGACGGGGACGGCACGTATCCCGCTGACCAGATCGAGGAGTGCGTCGGCTATCTTCTCGATCGCAATCTCGACTTTGTGAGCGCCTCGCGGTTCCCGCTCGAGGACGCGCACGCGATGAATTTTTCGAACAAGGTGGGAAACGCGGTTCTGACCTGCGCGACGCTCGTTCTCTTCATGCGGGGAATCAAGGATTCCCAGTCGGGGATGTGGATCTTCCGGAGCGCGCTCTACCGGGAGCTCGCGCCGGAGAGCGACGGAATGCCCTTCAGCGAGGAGATCAAGATCAAGGCGATCAGGCGCCGGGGCGTGAAATTCGAGGAATATCACATCCGCTACCATCCGAGGATCGGCGAGGTGAAGCTCGAGAAATGGCGCGACGGCTTCAGGAATCTCTCGTATCTCGTCAAGCTCAGGTGCATGCGATAAGGAGTGTGCGATGCTCAAGAGTCTGTTTCTCATCATAGTCACCGTGCTCGTCAATACGACGGGGCAGTTCATGGTCAAGACGGGGGTCAATCGGGTCGGTGCGGTGAGCCTCTTCGATCTGCATGCGATCATCCGGGCGCTCTCGTCCTGGCTCGTTCTCGGGGGCTTCGTCGTCTACTTCATCAGCGCCCTCATCTGGATCAGCATTCTCTCGAAGGCCGAGCTCAGCTGGGCGTTCCCCATGCTGAGCCTTTCCTATGTCCTTACCGCGCTGCTTTCGCCGATGGTTCTCCACGAGAGCTTCTCGGCCTATCGGCTCATCGGCACGTTCGTGATCTGTCTCGGCGTGTTTCTCGTGTACAAAACGTACTGAGACGAGCTATTTTCCGGAGATGGGAACTGCCCTATTCATCCTCGAAGCGATCGTCATAGCGCTCTCGCTCGCCGCGGGCCGGGGGTTCGTCGGCGGCCCCGAAATCGCGCGCATCGCCCTCGCCTTCTTTGCGCTGTTCCTGATTCCGGGCGCGGCGCTCGAACGCCTCGTCTTCAGGGCGCGAGGTTCGGCCCTCGAAACGGGGTGCCGGATCTTCATCCTGGGCCTCGTTTTCGTTTCGATCGTCATCTGCGCGGGATTCATCCCCGGGGTTTCGTACGGGGCGATCTCGGTCATCGTCTCTGTGCTTGCGCTCGTTCTCGCGGGTCTCGGCCCCTTGAAGAAGGGGCGACGGACTCGTCCGGCGACCCTCGATCGTCCCGCCGGGGAGAGTGAGAAGCCGTCCCGCGCCCCGGGCGCGCGGTCATGGATCGTTCTCGCGCTTCTTTTCGTCATTTCTCTCGTCGTCTTCTCGGGCACGGGCGAGCTCGGCTGGAACACCGATTCGCTCGATCACGTGAGCTTCGTGCGCAGGAGCGTCGACAGCGGCGTTCTGTTCCCACACGACTCCTTCTACCGGGAGGGGGACGGCGCCTCGCTCGACCCGCGCAAGGGTCTCTGGCATCCGGTGCTCTCGCTCTGGACGTACCAGTCGCACACGAGCGCCGACCGGGTCTGGCGGGCTCTTCCCGGCTTCGTGGCCTTCTTCGCGATGTCGTCGTTCGCCTTTCTGGCGCTCGAGCTGGGGGGCTCGACCCTCGTCGCCGCGGTCTCACTCGGGCTCTTTCTCCTGTTCTATCGGGGGGAGGGTTTCGGATGGCTGACGAAGCTCGGTCTCAGCGGGAACATAGCGACGATTGCGTTCTGGGCCGATCTCGCGTTTCTCATCGCGTACTACCGGACGAAGGACGCCGGATATCTCCTCGTGACGTTCCTCGCCGCGTGCATGGGGACGGCCTTTCACGTCGCGTTTGCGCTGCTGGCCGGAACGGTTCTTTCGGGCCTTTTTCTCTACGTGACGTTCTTCCCCGGGGGCCGGGCGTGGCGCCCGGCGTTCTGGCGAAGCGTTCCCGCGCAGCTCGCCGCCGTTGCGGTTCCTCTTGCGGTCCGCGCGAGCGCGGCGGTCGCGCCGGCGAACGTGATCCACACGCACGTGCAGGGAATGCTCATATTCGGGCCTGCTCTCGCCCTCGTGGACCCCGCGGAGATCGCGAGGAGATACGGGCTTGTCTTCTTCTACGCCTTGATAATGACGCCGTTCTTCTTTGTGGCCGCCAGGCGCGCCGAGCGGCGGGGACTCGTGTTCATGCTGTTCCTCGTCCCGCTGGGTATCGTTTTCAATCCCCTGGTCGCCTCGCGCCTGGAGGAGCGTATCGGCTACCTTCACTATCGGCTTCTCGATGCGGCCCCGGTTCTCGTGATGCTCGCGCTCGTCGTCACGGGGCTCTTCGAGATTCTCGTGCGCGGGGGAGCGTCGAGCCGGAATGCGGCGGAGGCGGCGCGATCCCGGGGGCCGGTGCGCGGGGTCTTGAACCGCATTCTCGCTGCGGGTTGTATCGCGGTCTTCATTCTCCATCCAGCACGCTCGTCCGTGCCCGGCCTCGAGAGCTCGGCTCGGGCGCTGCTCGCGAGGCAGGCGGAGCCGCCTCGGGAGTACGCCGCTCTCTTCGAGGCGCTCGGGAAGCGAATCCCCGGCCACTCGGTCATCGCGTCCGATCCGGTGACGAGCTACATGCTCTCGGCGTACACGGATCAATTCGTCACGGTCACCCTCGATCAGCACGGCTCCCCGGCTGACACGATCGCGATGGACCGGCTGCGCGAAGCGAGGAATCTGATGAGCCCGGCGTGCGCGCTCGCGGCGAGCGCGCCGTGGCTCGAACGTGAACGAGTCGACTACGTGCTGCTCAACATGGATCCTCCCACCGAGGGAGATTTCTTCAACTCCCTGGCGCCGGGCTCGTCCGGCGCGGCATACGAGAAGCTCCGTGCGTGTCCTTCCATGCTGACGGAGGTGCTCTCGATCGGGAGCTTCCGTCTGTTCGGGGTCCAACGCGGCGCGCTCGAGTCGCCGCAGCTCGCGGGCTGCTCCGCTGTGCGCGCCGCGTCGATTCCCTGCGACGGCGAGGGGGCGGGGCGCGCGCGCGCAGGCGATGAGGATTGGCAGAAGCTCGTCGTCGGAACGGGCATGGATGCCGGCTCGGGATTCGTGCTCGAGAGCCTCACCGTGGAGAACTACATGGTCGGCCCGGGGGATACGCTCAGGGGGCATTTCTGCTGGCGGGCCTCCGGCGACGTGCCGTTCGGGCTTCCCATCGAGGTCGCGATACGGATCGACACCGCCTTTCCGAAGGGGAAGCTGTACCGCGAGTGGTACGGGAAGCAATACCGGCGCATCATCGAGCGCCGAAGCGGCTGTTTCTGGCGCCTCACGTGGGAGACAAGGCTCATGAGCGGATGTGCGTACCCGGACATGTGGGAGGCCGGAGGCGCCGTGCGACAGGATTTTTCGCTGCCGCTCTCCCGGGCGCTCGCGTCAGGCGCCTACGAGCTGCGAGTCAGGGTGAGGAGGGTGCCGTATCTCGCGAACCGGTACGTGCGCGATTATCTTTCGAACGACGATTCGCTGCAGGGCGTTCCCATGGGGATGATCTACGTCCAGGGACATTTTTCCGGCGAGGCGTCCGCGACCCCGGGCGGCAGGCCGTAGACGTTCGAGGCAGGTGATGCGTATGAGTTCAAGTTCGGACCGGCCGGTGCGCATCGTCTACTACTCTGATGCGCCGTGGGCCGGCGGGGCCGAGAGATACCTGTACCTCCTCGCCGCGAACCTCTCGAAAGGCGCCTTCGAGCCCGCGGTCATAATGAACCGGAATCCGGGTCTCGAGGAGTTCGCGGCTTCGCTCGTCGCCGCGAACGTTCCGGTGCACGAGGCGTCCCTGAACCTGCCGCGCTCCGCGGCAGGGGTTTCGGAATTCGTCTCACAGCTGCGCCGCCTGCGGCCGTCGATTCTCCATTGCAATCTCCCGGGTCCCTGGGGGGCGCAGTACAGTCTCGTGGCGCCGCTCGCGAGGCTCGCGGGAGTGCGGCACGTCGTTACGACCGAGCACCTTCCGATGGTGCCTCCCTTCGCGAAGGGAAGGATCCTCAAGGGATTCGCGGGGCACTGGATCGATCGGGTCATCACGGTGAGCGAGAACAACGTGCGGTACCTGACGGGCTCGTATCGGACGCCGCCGGCGAAGATCCGGGTCGTGCGAATCGGCATACCCCGACCGGCGATGGAAGCGCGTCGAAGCGTGCGGGAAGAGCTCGGCATCGCGAAAAGCGATTTTCTCTGCATCATGATCGGCAGCCTCGAGGAGCGCAAGGGGCATGCAACGGCCTTCGAGGCGCTCGCGGCTCTCGAAGCGGGGGTGAAGCTTCTCGTCGTCGGGCGAGGGCAGCTGGAAGCGGACTGCCGGGCGAAGGCGGCCGCTCTCGGCTTGGGGGAGCGGGTCCGGTTTCTCGGGTACCGCACCGACGTCGGGGCGCTCCTCGGCGCGTGCGACCTCCTCTTGTGCCCCTCGACGCTCGAGGCGACGCCGTACGTGATTCTCGAGGCGATGGCGGCGGGTCTTCCGGTCGTGGCGAGCAGGATCTACGGCATACCGGAGATCGTCCTCGACGGCGTGACGGGAATCCTCGTCGAGCCGTCGGCGAACGATGAGCTGGCCCGAGCGATCAATACGCTCTCGCGGGACCAGACAATCCGTGCGCGAATGGGAGAGGCGGGGAAGAAGCGTTGGGAGGGAGCGTTTCGCATCGAACGATGCGTCGCCGAGACCGAAGCCGTTTACGCCGAGCTGCTGCGTCCCGGCGCCGCTCCCCAGGCGGCCCCGTCGGGTCTGAAGTAGAAGCAAGCCCTCGGCGAGAAGAAGCAGACCTTCTTGGCGGCTCGTACTGCCGGATGCAACTTGCGGTTTTCAATGACATCGAGCTATACTTGCGCCCTGGCCGGCGACTTCTCTTGAGACAAGGAGCGATTGATCATGAAGGGTGTCATTCTTGCGGGCGGGCTCGGCACAAGGCTCTATCCCCTCACGAAAGTGACGAACAAGCACCTCTTGCCCGTCTACGACAAGCCGATGATCTTCTATCCGATCCAGACCCTCATCAACGCGGGAATCCACGATATCATGCTCGTGACCGGAGGAAACAACGCGGGGGACTTCCTCCGCCTCCTCGGGAACGGAAAGGATTTCGGGCTCGCGCACATCAACTACACGTATCAGGAGGGAGAGGGAGGCATCGCCGAGGCGCTCCGGCTCGCCGAGTACTGGGCGGGGGGGGATCGCGTCTGCGTCGTTCTCGGGGATAACATCATCGAAAAAAACATCGCGAAGGCGGTTGAATCGTACCGGACGCAGAAGAGCGGCGCAAAGATCCTTCTCAAGGAGGTCCCCGATCCCGAGCGGTTCGGGGTACCCGTGCTCGAGGGGGACCGGGTCGTGAGGATCGAGGAGAAACCGAAACGCCCGGCCTCGCGGTACGCCGTGACGGGCATCTACCTGTACGACGGCCGCGTCTTCGAGATCATCAAGGCGCTCAAACCGTCCGCGCGGGGAGAGCTCGAGATCACCGACGTCAACAACGCCTACATCGCGCGCGGAGAGCTCACGTGGGACGTTCTCGACGGGTGGTGGACCGACGCGGGGACGTTCGAGTCGCTGTGCCGTGCGACGAACCTCGTGGCGGAGACGGGTGCGAACAAGCTCGATTGAGGGATCCTACGCGAACGTCTCCGCGACGTATTCGTCGAGGGCTTCTTTCCAGCTGCGCATGGGCGCCCGGCCAAGACGCTCGAAGTTGTAGTTGCGCAGGGCTTCCATGCGGGGGCGGGGGGCGGGGAGCGGAAACTCATCCGACGACACTGGTACGAGACGGCAGTTCGTGATTCCCGCCGCCTTCAGTATCTCCCGGGACATCTCGAAGCGGCTCACGCAGCCCGTATTCGCGCAGTGATACTTCCCGTAGAGACCCGATTCGATAAAATCGAAAATTCCCTTCGCGAGATCGTTCGTATACGTGGGGGAGCCGAACTTGTCGCTGACGACCTTGAGCTCCGTGCTTGCGCGCGCGCGTTCCAGTATCTTCGCGACGAACTTCTTGTCGGCGGCGCCCCCTCCGAAGAGCCAGCACGCGTAGAAGACGTAGGAACGGGAGAGGAGATCCCGCATCATGAGCTCGCCCTCGTACTTCGAGCGGGCGTAGACGTTCACCGGAGCGACGGGATCGGACTCGACGTAAGGTTTCTTCTTTCGCCCGTCGTACACCATCCCCGTGCCGATGTACGCCATCACGGCGTCGCACTGCCGGCAGGCGAGTGCGACGTTTCTCGTTCCGAGGGCGTTGACACGGTGCGCCTCATCGGGATTTGTTTCGCACCCGTCGACGTCCGTCATCGCGGCGAGATGGAGGACGAATCTCGGCTTCACGCGCGAGATGTCCTCGATGATGGCTTTGGCGTCGCAGATATCGGTCTCCGTCAAGTCGGCGGGGAACACCTCGTAGCGGGATCGAAAGAGAGGAACGGCGGCTCTCCCGAGCATCCCTTTCACGCCCGTGATGTAGACTCTGTCCATGCGGTGCTCCCGGGCGGGGATCAGCGATCCTTGCGGTCCCAATCGTACGGGATGTCCTTCGAGTGCGGGTCGATCCGGAACTCGTCGGGATCATCGTACCGGTAGACCTCGGTCGGCGTGTTGACGACGAGCGCCTCTTCGGAGGAGATGCACTTGAAACCGTGGCAGACGCCGGGGGGGATATGGATGCGCACCTGGTTGTGGACGCCCGCGAAGATCTCGTTGATCTCGCCGCGTGTGGCCGACCCGGCCCGTTGGTCATAGAGGACGATCTTCATCATGCCGACGACGACGACCATGTTGTCGTGCTGTTTCTTGTGGTAGTGCCATCCCTTGACCGCGCCGGGATATGCCGTCGTCAGGTACACCTGGCCGAACTTGATGAAATCGCTCTCGTCCGAGCGCATCATTTCCATGAGGCGGCCTCTCTCATCGGGAATGACCTTGAGCTTCACAACTGTCACACCGTCGATCATACCGGGTTCCTCCGTGCATTCGTCCATTCCGATTGCATGAATGCCCTTTGAACTGTAGGAGAAAGCCGCGCGCCTGTCAATGTTTCTCGAAGGCGCTCATGCCGTTCTTCCATCGAACCCGGGCTGCTCGGGGGCTTTCACGCGGTGCTCGTGTTCCTGGATTCTTCGGCGAGCAAGCGCATCGGTGGGAGGACGTGCGTGTGAAATACCATATCCCAGGACAGATTCTTGACCTTCGCCGCAGTCCCCGGGCGCGAGCGCCGTATGGCGGCGATCTTCCCCGCGATTTCCGACACCCGGTCGTAGTAGTGAAAGCCATCTCCCTCACGGATCGTTTCGGGGAGCCCGCCGAACCGGGTCGTGATGACGGGGAGGTTGCACGCACACGCCTCGATCACCGAGAGCGGGATTTCGACGGCGCCTCCCGGATCGTTCACGGGGAAGAGATAGGCGTCGGACGCCTGGTAGAGCTCGTGCA
Organism: Candidatus Krumholzibacteriaceae bacterium; assembly: GCA_050015715.1. Classification (GTDB taxonomy): domain Bacteria; phylum Krumholzibacteriota; class Krumholzibacteriia; order Krumholzibacteriales; family Krumholzibacteriaceae; genus SSS58A. The sequence goes on along the minus strand of JBEKAW010000050.1, from coordinate 528 downwards.
CGTCGTGAAAGTACTCGTCTATGACGATGATCCCCGCCATGCGGAGACGATGCGCCCAGGCAGGATCGATCTCGCCCGCCTTGACGACGGGTTGTATGTCCGGCCCCCAGTCATGGTAACGCAGGAGCACCTCGAGATTGCGGCTCTCCTTGACGTGCCCGACGTGGAGCAGGACAAACCTCTCCTGCGGGAGATCGTACTTGCTCTTGAGCCTCGAGCGCTCTTCCGGGGTTACCGGCTTGAACAGTTTTTCGTCGTAGCCCGGCGTGATGGATTCCGTATCGATGCCGAGATGCTCGAGTTTCTCGCGGACGGCCTTGACGGGGGAGAGCACGAGGTCGGGTTTCCCGAAAAAGAACAGAGGCCGGCCTATCCGGCCCGCATTGCGGTCCTGGAGACCGATCATGATGACGGGAGACTTCGTGAGAAACCGCAGCACCGCTCCCCGCGCGAGGTTGAACGCGCTGAGACCGGAGCGGGGGACGTAGAGCACGATGTCGAAGCGTTCCGAACGCGCGAGGCGAATGA
>JBEKAW010000049.1:0-11664 GCA_050015715.1 Candidatus Krumholzibacteriaceae bacterium | reverse complement strand
AGGAGCGGATCGAAGTACTCGGAGGGAAACACCATCGTCGCACCGTGCGTCACGCACAGGAGGCTCGAGAGCACCATGCCGAAGCAGTGATAGAGCGGCACCGGTATGCAGAGACGGTCCTTGTCGGTGAGATGCATACCCTCGGCGACGAAGTGCGCGTTGTTGAGAATGTTATGGTGCGTGAGGCTCGCGCCCTTCGGCATCCCGGTCGTCCCCGAGGTGTACTGCACATTGATGACGTCGTCGAAGTCACAGTCGGCGCCGCGCTCGGCGAGCTCCTCGTCGGGGACGTTCGCCCCCATCTTCATGAATTCATCCCACGTGAACATGCCGGGGAACCGCTCCGCGCCGATCGTGATCACGGTCTTGAGAAGCGGGAGGGCGCGGGAGGCGGTCTCGCCGGGCTTCGAGCTCTTGAGCTCCGGAACGACCTGGTTGATCATCTCGGCGTACGCCGAGCTCTTGAAGCGCGGCACGAGGATGAGGGTCTGCGCCTCGGAGTTCTTGAGCCCGTATTCGAGCTCGTGCGTCTTGTAGGCAGGATTCACGGTGACAAGAATCGCGCCGGCCAAGGCCGTCGAGAACTGCGCGACGACCCACTCGGGGTGGTTCGTCGCCCACACGGCGACGCGGTCCCCCTTGCGGACTCCCATCGCGATCAGGCTCTTCGCCGCCGCGCGGCAAACGTCGTAGAACTCGCGGTACGTGTACCGCACGCCCGTGGGAAGATAGACGAGCGCCTCGTTATCGGGATACGTCTTCGCGATTCGCTCGAACATGTGCCCGATCGTCTCGCCGATCAGGGGCGCGGTCGAGCCGGCGTAGGCGTAGCTCAACCCTCTTCCCACGCGAAGCGCGCTCTCGCCGGCGGCGCCGGCGCGTCGTGTCTGTTTGCCCGGCATACGGATTCACACCCTCCTTAGAACACGTATCGAATTCCGAAGCCGCCGTTGAGATCCGCCTCGGTATCGGGCGCGAAATCGACGATCGGAGCGACCTCGAAGAAGAGGCTCATCGGATACTCGTCGAAGAGATACTCGGCTCCGAGCGCTATCCTGAGGCCGAGACGGCTGTCATTCTCGTCGAACCGCACCCTTCCGCCGATCCCGAAATAGACGGGGAGGCTTCCGCGGGTGACCTTGATGAGATCGTAGTTGTGGAACAGATAATCGCAATGGAAATGGAACTGCCCCGAGCCCTCGAACGACCACGCGGCGCCGAAATCGAGCGCCGTGCTCGGCGTCGTCCAGTACTTGGCGCTGAATCCCGTGGGCTCTCCGAGGAGCGCGCCGAGCTCCCATGTGCCCTGATCGGGCTTGCCGCCCGCGGCAGCCGCCGGCACGACGCCGGCGCCCGCGACGGCCGCGAGCAGAACGAGCCCGAGGATTAGACCGCTTCTTCTCACAGCGACCTCCTTCTGAGCTGGATCGTGAACCGGTGGAGCGGCGCCGAGAGCAGCGCCGCCGCAATGACGAGATAGAGAGCATCTTCAAGAAGCTTCTTCCATGCGTAGGTGGCCCCGAACCCGCACCCGCAGTCGAAGTAGATCTTCATGAACGGGGTGCCCAGGTGCATGTAGCCCAGCGTCTTCTTCGCGATGACGACGAGGAACATGGCGTTGAGCCCGAGAAGGACGAGCGCCGAGCCCCGCAGAAGCACGCCCGTGACGAGAGAGAGCCCGCAGAGGAGCTCGAGCCACGGGAGCGCGACCGCCATGATGTAGAGCGGCGGCCCGTAATCGACGACGCCGTAGGTGTGAATCTCGTCGGCGAAGGCGAGGGGTCTTCCGATCTTGTGAACGGCCGCATAGATAAAGACGGCCGCGAGAACGAGACGGAGCACAAGAAGAACGAACGGGTTATGGACCCAGCGAACACCGCCCGGCCCCGCCCCGGCCGGGTGCGCGCCCTGCGACCACGTCATCTTCATTGGGCGCTCCTCTCGACGGGAAGCCCGGCGGCGGACCATTCCGCGAAGCCGCCCTTGAAAACGAGCAGCTTCGTGAACCCGAGCGAGTAGAGCTCGTTGGCGAGGAGCTCCGAATCGTCGCAGGAGACCTCGGAGCAATAGATCATGATCGTCTGATCGTTCGACAGGTGCGCGAGGACCCGGTCCTTGTACGTTCCCATGTCGTAGTAGTCGAGGAGCATCGCTTTCGGAATATGCCCGTCGTCGTAGTCCGCCTTTCTGCGGGCGTCGATGACGGGGACGCCGCTCTCGACCGCCTGCCGCGCCTCGTCGAGGGTAATTATCTTGATAGTTTCAGTCCCTGCCTGCGTGCTGTCGCCGGCGACCGCGACTTTCGCGGGGGTCTTGAACGGATCTATCCCGTTGCGGGACAATGCGTTGAATGTGAATCCCACCACGAGGGCCGCGGCGAGAATCACGATCGCTTGAAGAAGTGCGTTTCTAAGTATTTTCATAGTGCTCAATATAAAGTCGACCGGGGAAAATTGCAACTACGTTGACCTTGAGCCCGCAACGGTTATACACTTTTCCCCGGCTATGAGCACCCGCAAAACCGATAAGAAAAAGGCGCTGGCGGTCCTCGCCGAGCTCCAGCGGCTCTACCCCGATCCGCATCACTATCTGAATTTCTCGAACCCGTTCCAGCTCCTCGTGGCGACGATCCTCTCGGCGCAATGCACCGACGAAAAGGTGAACGAGGTCACGGCGGCGCTTTTCAGGAGATACCGGGGGCCCGCCGACTTCGCGGAGGAGGCCGTCGAAGGGCTCGAGCAGGCCGTGCGCCCGACGGGTTTCTACCGGAACAAGGCCAAGGCGATCAAGGGCGCCGCCGCCGCGATCATCGAACGTTTCGGCGGCGCGGTGCCCGGCACGATGGAAGAGCTCCTCACGCTCCCCGGCATCGCCCGCAAATCGGCGAACGCGATCCTCCAGAACGGCTTCGGGAAGATCGAGGGTGTCGTGGTCGACACGCACGTCATCCGCGTGGCGGGCCGGCTCGGCTGGACGGCCAATACCGATCCCGGGAAGATCGAGGAGGATCTGATGCGGCTCTTCGACAAGAAGGAATGGCGCTGGCTCCCCTACTACCTGAAGAGTCACGGCCGCGCGGTCTGCAGGGCGCCCGTGCCGAAGTGCGCGGAGTGCACGGTGAACCCGCTTTGCCCTTCGGCGTTCATCGATTCGCCGACGACCGAAAGGCGCACGTCGCGCCGCGCGCGCGGCGCCTGACCGCGAAAGAGGGAACGCCATGACGCACCGATACATTCCGGTCTGGTTCGTCGCCCTCGCCACCTTCGGCAGCGGTATCATCAACGTCTATTCGGTCATCGGGCCGTCGCTGCACTACCGCGTGAAGCTCCTCGAGGCGTTCTTCCCCCTCGAGTTCATGCATATCGCGCGGTTTCTCTCGCTCCTCATCGGGTTTGCGCTCGTCGTCTCCGCGATCAATATCTACAAGCGGAAGCAGCGCGCGTTCTATTTCGTGTTCTTCCTCTCATGCCTGTCGATCCTGTTTCACCTGACGAAAGGCCTCGACTACGAGGAGGCGAGCGTCTCCCTCGTTCTCCTCGTGATTCTTACCGCGACCAGCGCGCAATTCACGGTGAAGAGCAGCATCCCCCACGTGGGGACCGGCGTTCTCCGCTTCGCGACCGCGGTGCTTCTCGCGCTCGCGTACGGCGTCGTGGGATTCTGGCTCCTCGACCACCGGCAGTTCGGCATCGACTTCCATTTCGCGGACGCCGCGCGCGAGACGTGGCGCTTTCTCACGTTCTCGGGCGACCCGGCGCTCGTCCCGCGGACGCGCCACGCGCGCTGGTTCCTCGACTCGCTCAACGTCATGACGGTGACGGCGATCGTCTACTCCCTCTACGCGCTCTTCCGGCCAGTTCTGTATCAATTCAGGACCGTCCCGCACGAGCGTGTCCTCGCGAAAGGGATCGTCGAACGCCATGGACGCTCCGCTCTCGACTTCTTCAAGTACTGGCCGGACAAATCTTTCTTCTTCTCGCCGTCGCGGAGGAGCTTCATCGCCTACGGAGTCGCGAGGCATTTCGCCGTGGCCCTCGGGGACCCCGTCGGACCGGACGAGGAGATCGAGGGGATCATCGGACGATTCGCCGAATTCTGCCGCGAGAACGACTGGGGCGTCGGATTCCACCAGACGCTCCCCGATTACCTCCCGCTTTATGAGAAGCTCGGCCTCAGAAAGCTCAAGGTCGGAGACGACGCGATCGTCGATCTCGCGGGCTTCTCTCTCGACGGAAAGGAGCGCAAGAGCCTCAGGCACACCGTCCACAAGCTGGAAGAAGAGGGAGTGCGCTACCGGTGGCACGAGCCGCCGGTCGAGGACGAGATCGTCGCGGAGGTCAAGCGCGTGTCGGACGAATGGCTCGGCATCCCCGGGCGGAGGGAGCGGCAGTTCACGCTCGGGACGTTCAATGCGGCGCACATTCGCTCGACGCCGGTCGCGGCGGCAACGGCGGCGGACGGGACGATCCTCGCCTTCGCGAATCAGATCCCGGCGTACCGGCCGGGCGAGGCGACCATCGATCTCATGCGCCACCGCTCGAAGGCGCCCCCCGGCACCATGGATTACCTCTTCATGAAGCTGTTCCTCCAGCTGAAGGAGAAAGGGTTCGCGCGGTTCAACCTGGGCCTCGCGCCGATGTCGGGATTCCGCGAGAACGAGAACGCCTCGGTCGAGGAGAAGGCCATACACGCCTTCTTTCAACACCTCAACTTTCTCTTCAGCTACCGGGGGCTCAAGCGATACAAGGCGAAATTCGCCGACTCATGGGAGCCGCGCTACGCGATCTACCGTGCGCCCATCGATCTCCCGAGAATGGCGATGGCCTTGAGCAGGGTATCGGAGATGCACCGCATGAAACGGCGAAAGCCCGAGCCGTTCGAAGAGGAAGAGACGGCTCTCGAAAGCATGGCGGCCGAAGAGCCGTGATCTCCGCGCCGGGGGGCGGCGCGCTATGATCGAACACGCGAGGCGACACTACAACGACGTCTACCGGCAGATCCTCGGCTATCTCATCGCGGCCGCCTGCCTCGTCTGGGTATTCCACGGAATCCACGGGGAACGGCTCGTCGGCCAGCTGAAGGGCATCCGATGGGGATGGGTCGCGGTGGCGATCGTCCTCGATGTCCTCAGCTACGTGTGTCAGGGCGTGCGCTGGCGCTTCCTCCTGCGGCCGACGGGGAACATCTCGACGATGCGCGCCACGCAGGCGGTCTACGTCGGTCTCTTCACGAATGAAATCGTGCCCTTCCGAGCGGGCGAGCTCGTGAGGGCATACATCGTCTCGCGATGGCAGGGGGTGGCGCTCCTCTCGGTCATTCCGTCGCTCGCGGTCGAGCGTCTGTTTGACGGGCTGTGGCTCGCCGTCGGGATGGGGCTTACCGCCATATTCGTCGTCTTGCCGGAAAACCTTCTTCGCGCCGCGGACATCTTCGGCTGCGCCATTCTCGCAGCCGTCGCGCTGTTCGTCTACGTCGTCATTCGAAAGAAGAAGGACCCGCACGACGGGCCGCCGTCGCACGCGGTACGCTGGAAGCCGCTGCGTCTCTTCGGCACGCTCACGGACGGCGTCGCGCAGGGAATCAGGAAGATCGGCATGACGCGGTATTTCTATTTTGCTCTCGTGACCTCTTCGTTCATCATCATCTTCCAGATCGTTTCGTTCTGGCTCATCATGAACGCATACGGCCTGCACCTGTCGCTTTGGGCCGGCGCCGCGGTCTTCATCATCGTGTATTTCGGAACGGCCCTTCCGAACATGCCCTCGAACGTCGGCACGTATCAGTTCTTCGCCGTCCTCGCGCTCGCGCTTTTCGGGATCGACAAGACGACGGCCGCGGGCTTCTCCATCGCCGTGTTCGTCATCCTCACGGGGGTCCTGTGGATCATCGGCCTCGTGGCGATCGGGAGAACCGGGATGCGGCTCAAGGACATTCGCAGGGAGATCGGCGAGGTGATCTCCCGGAAGTAGAACGCGCGGCGCCCGGCTACCTCCGGAAGACGAGATACATCTCGCTGCCGTTTCGCTCCGTCCTTCTCGTGCGCCATTCCTTGCGGGCCGAGGCCTTGACGGAGGCGTCCACCGGCTTTGCAATCACGTAGAGGGGCAGACCGCACATCAGGAGAATCCAATCCCGCGCGGTCCGGCCCCGCTTCCGCAGCCGGTGTTCGACGACGGCGACGGGGCGGCGCAGCGCCCAGAGGGCCAGGAGCGCCAGTCGCATCCGCACGAGCCGCACTTTGGCCTTCGCATCGACGGCCTTCGACGTTTCCGTGAACATCCGTATGAAAGCCGGCTCGCGCCTCGAAATCCAATCGACGGCCCCGAAGCGCTGATTGCTGTAGTACTCCCGCTCGAGCGCGAAGCCCGTCCCGGCCCACGGCGCGACGAACTCGTCCGTGGTCAATCGCCGCAGATGGCCCTCGTCCTCGAAGAAGAAGCGGTTGTGGAGCTCCGCGTCGATTCCGTCCCTCCGCAGGAGACACACGCCGTGCTCGAAGCTCCCCCCGTTGCCGCACGGAACGACATGCAGCATCGCGGAGGCGGCCTTCATACGGGCGATCACCTCGGCGACGGTCCGATCGAGATCGTAGACGTGCTCGAAAACGTGGTGGGTGAACAGAAAATCAAATTTCTTCCCCGCGTATCCCGCGTCGTCCGCCGGAAAGAAGGTGCAGCGCGGGTAACGCCGCCGCGCGTTCCCGATGGCCGTCTCGCTGATGTCCGTGCCGTACACCGTCCAGCCGGGGGGCAGGGCCTGTCGCAGGACGTCCGTCAGCACGCCGTTCCCGCAGCCGAAATCGAGCGCTTCGCCGCGGTCGGGAAGGGCGAGGCCGCGGACGAGGTCCGCTATTCTCCGTTTCGTCTCGGCCGGCCATGCGTCCATGTAGCCGCTCGCAAACCGGTCTTCGTAGTAGGCGCGAGAGGCCTGCCTGTCGTAGAGCCCCGCTGATTTCGGCTGATCCATTGACGCCCATTCTACCCCGCGTGAGCAGGGGGCGCAACAGCCTTCCGGACCGCCCCCCGGCCGGACCCGCGCGCGGAGCTCCGTTCGCTTCGCGGAGCGGCAGTCGTATTTGATTGAATCATACTACATTGCGCCATGGGCGAGGCGCCTTCCGCCGCCTCCTTCCGGGATTTCCAACTTTGGCCCGGTTCTTGCGAAAGTCCCTATGAATTCGATTCTTAGGCGGGTGCCGAGGGATCGATCACATCCGGGACCAGGATGGACAACAGGACAAGACGCTCGCTCTATGCCGTCTGCTGGATGGGCACATGGAATTGCACTATCTGGTAATCGCACTTATCGCCTTCTCCGTGCTCTGCGTCGTGCCGCTCGGCCTGCTCGTCATTCGGCGGCTCGCGCAGGGGATACAATCGGCGAGACTCGAGCGCTCGGTTCGAAAGAACGAACATCTCCTCCGCTCCATGTCCGGGGGAAACGGGCCCGTGACGGGTGAGACTCTCGCGCGTCTCGACGCTCTGGGCGACGGCAGGCTCGTCGAGCGGCTCATCGATGGAGCGGCGCTCGCCGCGGGCAGCCCCCCCGGCGTCTACCGCGACGTGTACGACGCCGCCGGCGTAACGAACTCATACCTCGCCGTTCTCCAGAAGTCGAAAGCATGGAAGAAGCGGGCCTTTGCCGCCGAGAAGCTCGGGCTGATCGGCTCGGCGGCGGCGCTGCCCGCGCTTCTCACGATCATCCGGGACGTCAAGAACGAGGACGAAGACGTCCGGGGCGCCGCGCTCCGTGCTCTCGGGCGAATCCGCGACGAGCGGGCGATCCCGTTCCTCATCGAGGCGCTCGGCTATCCCGACACCTGGCTTCCCCCGCGCATCGGGGAGATTCTCGTGAGCATCGGCGAGCCTTCGATCGCGCATCTGGAGCGCGAGCTCAGGCACAACCACAGCGAGCACGTTCGCATGTGGGCGGCGGAGATACTCGGCTGGCTGCAGGCGACGGCCGCCGCTGCCGCGCTCATCGACGCGCTCTCCGACATCAGCCCCGAGGTCAGGGCAAAGGCCGCCGGAGCTCTCGGCAAGATCAAGGAAGACAGGGCCGTATACCGGCTCCTCGAGCTCCTCGTTTCCGATCCCGCGCCCTTCGTGAGAGTCAAGGCGTCGCAGGCGCTCGGGATCATCGGACATCCCGCGGTCATCGATTACCTCATCAACACCCTCAAGGATCCCGAATGGTGGGTGCGCGTCCGGGCCGTCGAGGCGCTCGAGAAGCTCGGAGAAAAGGCCGTCGCGGCGCTCCTCCCCGCGCTCGAGGACGAGGATCCCGAAGTGCGAAAGCGCTCCGCGATGGCCCTCGAGCGCATGGGGTACGTGGAAAAGATTCTCGACGAGTACGCCCGGCCGGAGTTCAAACCCGACGTCAGGAGGATCCTTCTCCTCGTCGCCGGGGCCGGCATCGTCGAGAGCCTCGGCCAGAAGCTCGAAACGCCGAACAGGACCCTGACGAAGAGAATCGTGCGTCTCTTCGGCGAGGCGCGGGTCAAGGAGGCGGCCGGTCCCTTGCTCGAGCTGCTCCTCAAGACTCCGGACTGGTCGATCAGGGCGCGCGTCATCGAGAGCCTCGGGAAGATCGGAGCAAACGAGGCGATCCCGCACCTCGTCCGGTTTCTCAGGGACGAGGAGGGCTGGGTGCGAAGATCGACGGTCGAAGCCCTCGGGCGGCTCGAATCGCAGGACATCGCGGACGACGTCGCGAACATTCTCGACGACCCCAGTCCCATTGCGCGGGAATCGGCCCTCGAAGCCCTCCTGAGGCTGAACGTATCGAGGCACGCTCGAAAGATCGAGGGCCTCCTCGCCGATCCCAACGCGCGGGTGAGGCAGGCGGCGATCAAGGCCATGCGGGGGCTCGGTCTTCCCCTGAACGGGGAGACGGGGTCGGCGCTCCTCGCCGACGCGGCGGATGAGGTCAAGGGAGAGGCAATCGCATACTTCTCGCACGCGGCGGACCCGGGAAGGGCGGCCGATATCGTGCGTCTTCTGCCTCGCGGCTCGCCGCCCCTCGTGAAGGAGATCGTTTCGTACTTCGAGGCGGTGCATACCATGAAGTTCGCGGAGCTCCGCGCCGCCGTCAAGGTCGACGAGCTCCGCCCCGACGCGCTGGCCGCCCTCGTGGAAATCGCCGCGCTCGTCGGGGACGAGGACGCGCACCTCTTCATCGCCGCCTTCACCGAGAGCGCGGAACCGCTTCTCAGGGAGCGGGCCCTCGCCTCGCTCGCGCGTTTCGGCGTCGGAGGCCATGAAACGATCTTCGAGAGGGGGCTCTTCGATCCGGCCGAACGCGTACGAATAGCGGTTCTCGCGGCCCTTTCCGCGGACCCGCGTCCCGGACTCCTCGAGCGGGCGCTCGAGCTCTCGAACGATCCCGACGAGAACGTGAGAACGGCGCTAGCGCTCGCGCTCGGCGCCTCCGGTCTGAGGGAATTCGGGCCGCAGGCGCGAAGAATGCTCGACGACCCCTCGGTGAAGGTGAACGCGGGCGCGCTCATCAGTCTCGCGGCCTTCGACGATCCGGCGCTCCTCGAGCAGATCAGAACGCGCTGGAGCATGGAGCACCTGCGATCCGCGATCGCGATCACCAGGCGGGAGCCGCTGTTCAAGCCGATGCTGGATCGTATCAGCCGCGACGCGACGCGATCGAACAACCTCGAGGTGACGTTCGTGCTCGCCGAGAACGAGACCGAGTTCACGCAGGACCTCATCCGGCGAATCAGGGAATCGCACGACCCCGCGACCCGTATGAAGGCGATCGATATCCTCGCCGCGCTCCCGGCCGAGGAGTTCCTCACCTCGATTCTCGGGATCATGAAGCGCGATCCGCTGGCGGAGATACGCATCCGCGCGATGGAAATCGTCTCGCGCACGAAGAGGACCGACGAGGCGGTCTCGGCGTTCTCGTCCATGCTCGTCGACCCGGCGCCGGCCGTGAGATCGAGGGCTGCGGAGATCCTCGGCCGCTTCGGCACCCCCCAGGCGCTCGAGGCCCTCCTCCACGTGCTCGATACCTCGGAGAGGAAATTCCGAGAGGTCGTCACGACCTCTCTCTCCGCGCTTCTCGCCGGCAATCCCGAGAAGTTCGGCGAGCTTCTCAAGAGCATCCCCGAAACGAAGACACGGAAGATCGGCATGATCTGGCTCATGGGCAAGACGAGGAAACGGGGAGCCATCAAGTTCCTCGCCAATCTCCTCGACGACGAAGACCCCGACGTCCGCGCCTCCGCCGTCGGCGCGCTCGCGAAATTCAAGCGGAAGCGGCTTCTCCCCCGCTTCGAAACGCTCGCCTACGACCCGAGCGAGCGCGTGAGAGCGGCGACGGTCAACGCCGTCGCCGGCGCCGGCGGCCCGGCGGCGCTCGCGCTGTGCGAGAAGATGCTCGAGGACGTCGACGAGTTCGTCAGGCGGAGGGCCGCCGTGGGACTTGCGAGGATCGACGAGCGGCGCGCGGTCTCGATTCTCCGGGAGAAGGCCGCCGCGTTCCCCGAGCTCCGCTCGTACGCCCGGGGGATCCTCTTCGCGACCGGCGCTCCGTGCGACGAATCCGTCGGCGGCGATCCGCTCGCGAAGAGCATCGTGGCGGAGCTCTGCCCCGAAGAAGAGACGCGCCGGATCTTCCAGACGTCTCCGGACCGGAAGAAGCGGCTCCACGCGTTCCGCGTCCTCGCGCTCGCGGGCGTCGCGCGGACGGACGATATCGCGGCCGCCGCCCTCCGGGATCCGTCGGCGGAGATCAGGGAAGAAGCGGCGCTGTACGCGGAGTGACGCACATGCTGCATTTCGAGAATATCTATCGCGCCCTTGAATCGATGTTCCTCGTCTATTTCTTCGTCTACAACTCGCTCAATCTCCTTTTCATCGTCGTTTCGTTCGGGGACGTCCGCAGGCGCGTGATCGGGACGGGATTCGACGACCTCGACGTCGCCATGTCGTCGCCGCTGACGCCGCCCCTTTCGATCATCGTTCCGGCCTACAACGAAGAGAAGATCATCGTGGAATCCGCCAAGGCGCTCTTCTCCTCGCAATTTCCGCTCCTCGAGATAATCATCGTCAACGACGGCTCGACCGACCGGACGCGCGAGGCGATGAGGAAGAAGTTCCTCATGAAGCGGATCGATATCGACTACAACGAACGCATCACGACGGCGCCCGTGCGGGGATTCTACGAATCGAAGGCCCGGCTCCCCAAGCACGTCTCGCGGTTCGTCATGATCGACAAGGACAACGGCGGCCGCGCGGATTCGATCAACGCCGGCATCAACGCCTCCCGCTGCCCCTATTTTCTCTCGATCGACGCGGATTCGATCCTCGACGACCGGGCGCTCCTGCAGACGTTCCGAATGGTGCTCCAGAACCCCGACATCGTGGGGATCGGCGGCCAGATCGCGATATTCAACGGCTGCAGGCTCAAGGACATGAAGGTCATCGACCGGAAACTGCCGAAGAGCAGCCTCGCGCGCTTCCAGATCGTGGAGTACATCAGGTCGTTCAGCATGGGGCGGACCGCCTTCGCCCGGTTCGGCTCGGTTACGATCATATCGGGCGCGTTCGGCATCTTTCAGAAGGAGTTCGTCCAGAAGATCGGCGGATACCTCACGCGGTTTCTCACCTCGAAGATCGTCCGGGAGTTCGGCGGCGTCGAAACCGGGAC
>JBEKAW010000048.1:0-11676 GCA_050015715.1 Candidatus Krumholzibacteriaceae bacterium | reverse complement strand
TTGGAACGTCCCTTGCCCTCTGAAGCCCCCGTGAAAAAAGTTCGAAGCGCCTCCCCGGGAACGCCGGCTCTTCTACGGCGGCCCGCGGGGAGCGCCCGCGCACACGTAACGAGTCCTACCAGGAGGGACTGCTCGAGATGAGATGCACCGGCAACACACTTCTCTTGGAGGAACGGCAAAGGAGGGATCGGTAGATGAGAACGAGCCTCACAGCTGCGGTTCTTCTCGTGGTCCTCGCTGCGGCTTCCGTTTCAGCGTTCGGCGGCCCGAATCTCGCCGGCACGATGGAGGCCCACAAGATCGTCATGGGAAAAGCGAACCGCGAGATCGCGGTGTCCGCGGAGAAGGTGTACCCCCAGGACAAGATCGAGTACACGCTGCGGTACAAGAACGTGGGCGATGCGTCGGCATCCGGGGTTGACCTCGTCGGCCCTATTCCCGCCGGCACGATATACCTCGAGAAAACGGCGAGCGAGAGCTCGCGCCTGCACCCGCTCTTCAGCATCGATGGAGGCAAAAGCTTCCACGAGGCGCCCGTCGCCTACGTCGTGAAGAACGACAAGGGGATCGAGGAGCGCAGGATCGCCACCCCCGACATGTATACGCACGTCATGTGGAACGTGGCGAGCGCCCTCGACGTCGGCAAGGAAGTGTCGGTCTCGTACCGCGTGCAGGTGAAGTGAAGTGTTCGAATCAACCATGGCAGATTCACGGCATGAACATCACGAAGGATGGTGGTCACAGATGAGCAAGGCGCGAATCATGACATTGACGGTCGCCCTCGTGCTGGCCGCGCTCTTCGTCTGCGCCGCGGCGCAGGCCCAGACGCCCGCCGGCACGACGATCCGGAACCAGGCCTCGGCCCGGTTCCAGGATCTCTCGGGCAACAGCTTCACCGCGACCTCGAACGAGGTCACGACCATCGTACTGCCCGTTTTCGGCGTCTCTATCATCCCGAACGACTCGGGCGAAACGCCGCCCGTGACCCCCGCGATGATTCAGAACGCGATACCCGGGCAGACGGTCTACTTCAGCTACAACCTGACGAATACGGGCAACGACGCCGACAGCTACACGCTTCAGCCGCTCCTCGACGGCGCGAACACGACGATGACGCTCGGCCTCGGGAGCATCACGATCTACTACGACGTGAACGGCAACGGCGTGCTCGACGGCGGCGAGCCCGCGATCTCTTCCGGCGGGGCGCCGGGTAACCTGGGTCCAATTACTGCCGGTGCGACAGTAAACATCCTGGTCTCCTACCAGGTTCCCCCGGCCGCCCTTGCCGGTCAAATCGCCTACGTCGGCGTTCGCGGCGCTTCGGTGGGCGATCCGACCCGCGTCGATACGCGCAACTATCACCGGACGACCGTCGTGAGCGACGCCTCGCTGACGGCGACGATGTCGGGACTGCCGGTCAACGTCGATCCGGGCAACACGATCACCTATACGATCGGCGGCTCCAACGTGGGGACGCAGGTCGCGCACGGAGTCACCGTGGCGGCGGTGGGCCTCACGGGCGTTCTTGTCTATGACGCGCTCCCGACCGATCCGTCGACGGGATTGCCGCTCGCCCTGTCCGGCTCGCCCTCGGGCTCGCCGGCCGGCGGGACGGTCCTGTATTTGCCCGCGGGCAGCTCGATGGCGGGCTCTCCGGGGACGTGGGCCTGGCGGACGAGCGCGGGCGTCGGCGACATCGCCGTCGCGTACATCACGAACGGCAACCTCGCGGTGGGCCAGTTCTACAGCTTCGCCTACGATCTCGTCGTCCCGACGACGATGCAGGCTGGCATAATCAATGATAGCGGCGCCGCGGCGTACGTCGACAACAACCCCGGCACTCCCGACCCGACGATCGTCACGACGAACAACACGCAGATCAACGTGAACGTTCTCTCGAGCGTGCTCGTCGGTCCCGTCGGACAGCCGGGCGCCGGCACCGCGCCCAACTACAACGACGACGTGCAGTCCGTGCCTCTCGCATACGCGAACACGACCGTTTCCTTCACGAACACCGTGAGGAACAACGGCAACGCCGTCGACGCGATCAACATCACCCTCGACGCCGGTTCGACGGTGCCGCTGGGATGGAGCGTCCTCTTCTTCAGAAACGACGGTGTCACCCCGCTCATGGACAGCGGCAGCGACGGCATTCCGGACGTCGGCCCGCTCAACCCCGGCGCGACGAGAGACTTCATCGTGCGCGTCATAATACCGGGCGGAGCGGCCGCTGGCGGTCCGTACAACGCGATTGTCCGCGCGATTTCGACGAACAATCCCGCCAGGTTCAACCTGACGACCGACCGGATCACCCAGGTCCTGCCGGCGGCCGTCGACATCGGCAACTACGACGGCGTGCCCGGCACGAACAACAACCCGGTCAACCACAACGCCAGCCCCGGCAGCGACGTCGACTTTGCCCTCGACGTCATCAATACGGGCGGCTCGAGCGACAACTATTCGCTCACGTCGACCGTTCCCGGCGGCTGGACCGTGACATTCTACAATGACGTAAACGGCAACGGCGTCCTCGATCTGCCCGAGCTCACTCCGATCGCGAGCATCGGCCCGGTCGCGGGCGGCGCCGAGGTGCACGTCATCGCGCGCGTGGCGGTTCCCGCGGGCGTGACACCCGGCGTCAACAACGCCACGTTCCGCGCAACGTCGGCCAACAACCCGGCGACGTTCGATCAGATCACGGACACCGTGACGATTCTCCAGAACGCCTCGGTCACCATCGTGCCGAACCGCAGCGGCACGGGCACGGCGGGCGGAACGATCCGTTACCAGCACACGGTGACGAACACCGGCAACGTCGGCGACACGTTCCTTCTCGCGGCCGTGAGCTCGAACGGCTGGTCGTACGCGTTCTTCGATCTCGCCAACAATCCGATCGTGGCGGTTACGCTGAACCCCGGCGCGTCGCAGGACGTGGTCGTGCAGATCTCGATTCCGGGCGGCGTGCCCCTGGGCACCGTCGAGACCGGAACGGTCCGCGTGACTGGGAACGGCACCGGCGCCACCAACGCGGCCACCGACGTCACGACGATCGTCGCCGGCAACCTCGTGCTCGCCAAGTCGATTAACCCGGCGGGCTCGCAGCTCCCCGGCACCCAGCTCACCTACCGGACCGACTACTCGAACGTGGGCGGCGCGGATCTGACCGCGATCGTCATCTACGACGCGATTCCGGCGTGGACGCAGTACCGCGTGGGCTCGGCCGCGCAGGGCACGCTCGCAGCCGGCATCACGGCGATCGCGATCTCGTACTCGAACGACGGCGGCGCCACGTGGACGTACACGCCGGTGAGCGGCGGCGGCGGCGCCCCCGCGAACTTCGACGCGAACGTCACCAACGTTCGCTGGACCCTGACCGGCACCCTCGGCGCCGGCAGCGGCACGGTCGACGGCGTGACCTTCATCGTGAGGATCAGGGCCGAATAACGTGTCGATGGAGATACCGCGGCGGGGCGGACGAAAGCCCCGCCGCGGACGTTCTTCCGAAATCTATCTCCGGACTGGAGGTTCGTTCCCTCGCGGGAACCGCCTCTAGTTCGGTTTCTGGAGGGTAAAGGGTGGGACGGCCGTTCGCCAGAAGTCTAGGAAGGGGATATCTCCCGTTCCTGCTTGCGGTTGCGGGGCTCGCCCTTCTTCCCTCGATCGCCCTCTCCGCAATTCCTCCCGCGGGACAGGTCATCACGAGCCGCTCGCTCGCGCTCTACGATCTCGGAGGCCAGCACCTGAGCGCCTTCTCGAACGAGGTTTCGTTGAGCGTGCTCGCCGTCCACGGGCCCGTCGTGACCCCGGACGGGCCGGTTGATGCGCCCGGCCGGATTGTGCGCGCCTTCGCCGGGGAACGGGCGACGTTCACGTTCATGCTCAGGAACGGCGGAAACGCCGACGATGCATTCGACGTTCGCCTCGCATACCCCGCGCCGTCGAATTTCGTTCCGGCACGGGCCGCCGTCTACCTCGACGCGAACAGGGACAGCGCCCTGGAGGCGGGAGAGGTCGGCGTTTCGGAGGTCGGGCCTCTCGCGCCGGGGGAGGAGGTGGGTCTCGTCGTCGAGGCGACGCTGCCCGGCGGTCTCGCGGGAGGGGATGTCGCGAACATCAACCTCATCGCCCGTTCGCGCGCCGATACGTCTTCGTGGGACAGGAACAACGTCGTCCGGATCGTTGCGCGCGCCGACGCGCAGGTGGCGCTCGCTCTCACGGCGGACGAGGCATCCGTGCTCCCCGGCGACACGATCGGTTTCACGCTCCGTTTCACGAACTCGGGGGAGCGCGCCGCGACGGCGATCGCGATATCGAGCTTCATCGACATGAACGGGAGCGGCGAGGGGACCGACTACGTGCCGGGCTCGGCGGCCTCCACCGCCGGCGGGCGGTTCGAATACTACGATGCGGCTTCCTCCGGCTGGACCGCTGCCGCTCCTCCCGTCGATCGCATCAAGGGTATCCGTCTCATGCTCGACGATCTCGCCCCGGGCGCCGGAGGCGTCCTCTCGTTCCGCGTCCGGGTGAGGGACCGGAGGGTCGAGGGCGACCTGCTCGAGTCCGCGGCGAGCGACTACACGGGCGGGGATGCGCTCGCGCATCACACCGAATCGAACGTCGCCGCCGTGCGCGTCGCTCGCGTGAGCTCGATCGCGATCGGGCCGAAAGGGAATCCATCGGCCGCGACGGGAAGCCCCGGCGATCGCGTCGTTCTCACGCTCGACGCTTCGCGCGAGGTCTACACGCTCTGGCACGAAATACTGAACGCCGGGAACTTCGCCGACAGCGTCCGCGTCTCGCTCGTCGATTCCGCCTCCGTTCCCGGCTCGTGGAAAGTCGACTTCGTCGATTCGACCGGCTCGCTGCTTCACCGCGAAACCGCGTTCAGCGCGGCCGTGGGAACGATTCCGCGCGGCCGGTCGGCGATCGTGGGCCTGCGGCTCCAGGCGACACCCGAAGATTTCAGGAGATTCCCGGGGAGAGAGCTTTCATTCGCCGTCGAGGCGGCCTCGCTCTTCTACCCGGAATCGAACGACCGCGTCGATGACGTGCTCATCAAGGCCAACATTCCGGTCATCTCGATCGAGCAGTCCATCCGCGAGCCGACGGCTCTCGTCGGTGACGTTCTGAGCTTCATCGCCACGGTTCATAACGTGACCGTCGAGACGACGCTCGACTCGGTCGTCGTCGTCGAGAATCTCTCGAGCGGGCTTGGCTACGCGGGCGGAAATCTCGCGCCGAAGATCAACGGCAACACGATCACGTGGAAGATCGGAAGTCTCGCGCCGGGGCAGAGGCGCGAGATCGTGTTCCGCGCGAGAGTCAAGGCCGCCCAGGAGACGGGCAAGCTCGTGAGCTCGGCCTGGGCGCGCGGCGTCACCGATACGGGCGATTCGGCTTCCGACGGGCCCGCTCGTGCCGCCGTGCTCATCGTCGAAGGAATATTCACGAGGCGGGGGATCATCTCGGGCGCCGTGTTCGTCGACGCGGACTCGGACGGCGTCCGGGATGAAGGCGAGCGGGGCGTCCGCGGCGTGTCGGTCTTCATCGAGGACGGCACGTACGCGGTGACCGACTCGTCCGGGCTCTACTCGATTCCCGGCGTCGTCGAAGGACGGCACGTCGTGCGGATCGACCCCGCCTCGTTTCCCGACTCGCTCGCAGCGGGCGCCGCGGGCTATTTCGGTTTCGGCGAACCGGGGGAAGCGCTCATCGACCTCGCTCCCTCGGGGCACCGCCGCGTCGATTTCGCGCTCGTGCGGTCGAAAGCGGCGGGGCGCGAAAGAGCGACGCGGGCGAAGGAGACTTCGCGGAAGAGCGCGGCCGGCTCCCGGGAGGCGAGCGCCGCTGACGGTTCCTCCGGTTCCCCCCGGCGGACCGAAGCGTGCGCCGCCGCCCCGGCCGCGCCGAAGACGCCCGGTCAATCGTACGACGCGATAACGATACCGAGCACGCACTTCGGCGCGGGGCTCGCCGAGCTCGAAGGAATACCCTTGAGCCGTGTCGCGGCGCTCTCGCTCTGGATCAGGGACCATGCGGGCTGGAAGCTCTTCATCGAGGGACATACGGACTCGATCCCCATCGCGAGCGCCGCGTACCCGTCGAACCTGGAGCTCTCGATCGCCCGCGCAAGGAGCGTGTTCCAGATTCTCCGGATGAACGGAATCCCCGAGGACCGGATGGATTACACCGGCGTCGGCTCCCGCGTCCCCGTCGCCCCGAACGCGACCGAGGAAGGGCGCGCGCTCAACCGGAGAGTGGAGATACGCGTCGTGCCGCCGGAGAACTACGCCGCGGGGGATCCGGGCCTCCCCGAGATCCTGCGCGAGTCCGAGGCGGGCTCGTACGCGCTCGCCGACTCGTCGGGAATCTGCGCTTCGATCGTCAAGCCGGAGGAAGGCGCGATCTTCTACTCGCGCGGCGAGATCGACATCGAGACCGTCTCCCCGCTCGGTTCCGAAACCGAGCTCTTCGTGAACAACACGCCTATCGGCAAGGAGCGGGTCGGCCTCAAGAAGATCGACGTCGCCGGCAACACCTTCGGTTCGGTTTTCTACGGTGTGAAGCTCGACGAGGGGAAGAACGACATCCTCGTCGTGTGCCGCGAGTACGGCGGCAAGCGCTCCTCCTGCGTGCGGCACGTTTACCTCGCGGGGCTTCCCCACACGATCGTTCCCGAACGCGAGCTCGTCGCCGTGCCCGCCGACGGCAAGACCGCGGGCGAGCTCGTGTTCCTCGTGAGCGACAGGAACGGGCTCCCCGTGCGCGACGGAATCTTCGTCACCGTGAGCGGTCCCGACGAGCTCATCGGCCGCCTCGACGCGAATCCGCAGCAGCAGGGCGTGCAGATCCCGACGGCGGGCGGCCGCGTCTCGATCGCGCTCCCGCCGCAGCGCGACTCGAGGAGCGAACGCGTCTCGGTCGCGCTCGAAGGCCTCGGCGCCTCGGCCCGCGTCCGCTACGACGCGCCGCTGCGGAGCTGGTTCCTCTTCGGATACGGCGAGGGGCAGCTGGGATACAGCAATCTCTCGGGGACGGGGAGCACGAACGGTCTCATGGAGACGCAGCAGAACGGCGCGTTCGCCGAGGGAAAGCTCTCGTTCTACGGGCAGGGGGAGATCGCGCGGGGGGACCTCCTCACCTGCGCCGTCGACACGCGCCCCGTGCGGGACGACATGCTCTTCAGGCGCATCGAGCCGGAGAAGTACTATCCCATCTACGGCGACGCGAGCGAGCTCAGGTTCAACACGGCCTCGCGGAGCGGCACGTACCTCAGGCTCGACAATCGCCGGTACGACGCGATGCTCGGCGACTTCCGCACCGATCTCGGCGAAACCGAGTTCACGGGCTACCGGCGCTCGTTCAACGGTGTCTCGGGAGAGGCCCGCCTCGCCAACGGCACGATCCGCGGATTCATAACGAGAACCGACCAGGTGACGTACCAGGAGGAGATCCGGGCGGAGGGGACGAGCGGCTTCTATTTCGTCTCGCATTATCCGCTCGTCGAGAACAGCGAGAAGATTTCCATCGAGGTGCGCGACCGGTACCGCCACGAGCGGATCGTCCGCGTCGACTACGAGCAGGTCGGCCGCGACTACGACATCAACTACATGGACGGGAGCATCCTCTTCAAGCAGAACGTTCCCGTCTTCGACGAGAACCTGAACCCCGTGACGATCGTCGTGAGCTACGAGTGCAGCGGCTCCGGCGGGCAAAACTACATATACGGCGCGCGCTCCGCCATGGCGGTCGCCGACAGCCTCGTCTTCGGAACGACCGCGGTGCTCGCGCAGGAGGGGGTGGAGGACTATTCGCTCTTCGGGCTCGATCTCACGGGACGGGTTCGGGCCGGTCTTCGCGTCGAGGGGGAGTTCGCGCACAGCGAGAAGTTCCTCCTCGGCGGGGGCAACGCGTTCCGCATGCTCCTCAAGGGAGAGGAAGGGGCGGCCCTCCGGTGGAGCGCCTACTATCGCGACATCGACAGCGACTTCTTCAACCCGTCGTTCACCGGCGGCAAGACGGAGCTCGGGAGCCGCAAGCTCGGCGGCGACGTCGCCTGGAGGCCGGGCCGGGCGTTCGGCCTGACCGCGCAGGGCTACCGGTATTCGTTCCGGGAGCGCGACGAGACGAAGGATTACCTCGATCTCGTCGGTCACGGTACGGACGGCTCTCTCGAGGGGAAGGCGGGGCTGGCGGTCGCGGGACACAGCGACACGCGCGAAGGGGATCAATCGAGCGTCCTCATGCTCACCGGGCTCGCCCTCAAGGGTCCGCAGAGGACCGGAGAAATCCAGTGGGACCAGATCCTCTCCGGCGAGGACGTCGACGAGTATCCGAACCGTCTCCAGGCGAAGCTCTCGCAGCGTCTCTGGCGCGGCATCGCGGCGACCCTCAACCACGAGTACCGCACGGGAAGCCGCACGGGAACGCGGCATCTCACGCAGCTCGGTCTCGAATCGAACATCAGCCCGGGATTGCAAGTCTATTCCCGCTACCAGCTCGAGGGGGCGGCGAGCGGCGAGCGCGGCCAGGCGACGATGGGGATCAAGAACCGGTTCGTTCTCGCGGAGGATCTGACCGCGACCGCTTCGATGGAGAAGCTCGCGACGGTGAGCGGGACGAGGGAAGATGACTACCTTTCAATCGCGACGGGCGCGCTCTACACGCCGAAGGACCGCGACTACCGCGTGAAGGGGGACTACGAGCTTCGCCTGGAGCCCCTCCGGAGCAAGCATCTCGGCCAGCTCGCGGCGATGAAGCGGCTCAACGACCGCTGGAGCGTTCTCGCGAAGGGGGACCTCTGGTTCTCCGACGAAAAGTGTGCGGAGAACCAAGTCAAGGGGAGCACGACGCTCGCCTTTTCCCTGAGGCCGCGTTCCGCACGGACGCTCACGTTGCTCTCGCTCGTTCAGTCGCGCTACGAGAAGAACAGCCCCGCCCACCCCGGGGCGGTCGACAACGAGGTTCTCTCCTCGATCGAGGCGAACTGGACCCCGGATCCCGTCTGGGAGCTCGAGGGCAAGATCGCGGCGCGGCGGGTCGCGAACTCGTTCAGGGATTGCGCGGCGAACGCGTCCGCCTTCATGTACCAGACCCAGGTGACACGCGTCATCGCGAAGAAATGGGACTTCGCGCTCACGGCGCGCGTCGTCTACCAGCGGGAGACGGCCACGACGAGCTACGGGGGCGGCTTCGAGATCGGGAGAATCGTCGCGGCGAACCTGTGGGCCGGGGCCGGGTACGATTTCGGCGGCCACGACGATCCCGGCGCGCCGGTGAACGGATTCACCCGGAACGGATTCCACGTCGGCATGCGGGTCAAGTTCGACGAGAAGATCATGAACTATTTCTACAGCGGCGGGGAGGCGGGCAAATGACCGCGAGAGGCTCCATCGCGCGCGCCGCGATTTCGGCGGCGCTCCTCGTCGCGCTCGGCGCCTTCGCCGGCCCGCGCGCGGGGGAGCTCGTCGTGAACGGCGGCTTCGAAACGGGATCGTTCACGTCCTGGACGAACGGCGCCGGCAACACGGCCGGGCAGTACAATACCGCTTGGGCGGATCATTCGGTCGTTCTCGATTATCCATTCAGCGGGAGCTACTCCGCGCTCCTCGGATTCAAGTACACGGCCCAGGCCGCGAACCGGTTCGGCTACATGTACCAGGACGTCGCCATTCCGGCGAACGTATCGCGGGCGACCCTCTACTTCAAGTTCCGCCAGCAGGGATACGACGGTCTCCAGTACGACCCGTTCCACATGGAGATCAGGAACACGTCGAACACCATTCTCGCCACGGTCGTCACCTTCGCGTTCAACGAGTGGAACGATCAGTTCAAGGACAGCGGCTGGCTCGACGACGACAACGTCTCGCCCGTCGGATACAGCCTGACCTCCTACGCCGGGAGCACCGTCCGCCTCTATTTCAGGCAGGACAATCTCACCGACAACCTATACCGGACGTGGGTCTTCATCGACGACGTCTCGGTCATATACAAAAAGTTCGTCGATCTCGCGGTCGACGGAAACGGGGACGACGTCTTCGGAAACACGGGAACGGGCGCGGGGGGCGTCTCGATCCAGAGCAGCGAGGCGGGGCAGACCGCCACCTACCTCGTCAACGTCGAGAACGAAGGGCTCGACAGCGACACCTATAATCTCAGCGTCACGCCGCCCGCGGGATGGACGGTGAGCCTGCGATACAACGGCGTCTCGTACGCGTTCCCGTGGACGACGCCCACGATCCCGGCGGGCTCCACGATCCAGGCGCAGGTGCTCGTGACCGTTCCCGCCGGGCAGTCGACGGGAGGCTACTCGACGATCCTCAACGCGATATCGCGGACTTACTCCAACCGTTACGATAGCGTGCGGCTCACGACTAACGTCACTCCCGCGCGCGAGGGAGTCGATCTCGCGATCGACGCGAACGGCCTCGGCGTCATCGATCCGGCGGGGGGCGGCGGCATCTCGTACCACGAGACGAACCCGAACACCCAGGTGAACTACACGATCGACCTGTACAACACGGGCGTGCGCGCCGATTCCTTCCAGATACGCTTCACGGCGCCGTCGCCGCTCACTGCCGTGATGATCGACGGCGGCACGACCCGGACGGCCCAGTTCAAATCGAAACGCATCGATCCGAGCAGCTCGGCGTCGTACACGCTCCGCGTGACCGTGCCCGCCTCGCTCCTCGGCGGCGACTATTCATCCTATGTCTATGCGAAGTCGCTCACCGATACGCTCAAAAAGGACGGCGTGCGCGCGGTGACGAGGGTCGACGCCCCGAAGGTCGACATCGTCATCTGCGGGAGCGGCGACGACATCATCGACGCGACGGGGAGCGGCCTCGGCGGCTCCGCGACCGTCGCGGGCATGCGGAGCACCACCGTCTATTTCCCCCTCATATTACAAAACGAGGGAGGCGTCGCCGATTCGTTCACCGTCTCGTGGACGCGGCCGGCGACCGGCTGGACGGCCGTCCTCATGGACGGCTCGACGAGCCACGCGCTCCCCTGGACGACGCCGCGCATGGCGGCGTTCAGCGAACACAGCTACGTGCTTGCCGTGACGATCGCCTCGAACGCCGCGTACGACACGTACCGCTCGATCCTCAACGCGGTGTCGGTCGTCTCCAGCGCGGTGAAGGAGAGCGTGGCCCCGATCATCGCCGTGGCCACGGGCAACGAGGTGGATCTATCCATCGACGGGAACGGCGGAAACGTCTACGGCGCGCTCGGCTCGGGTCTCGGCGGGAGCTCGATCAAAACGGCCTCCCCCGGCTCGACGGTGAACTTCACGATCGTGGTCGAGAACGAGTCGGGAGAGAATCTCTTCGACCTGTCGTGGAACACGCCGGCCGGGTGGCGGGTGTCGATCGGGGACTCCACGTCGACGATGCGGCATATAACGGCGGGGACGTACACGCTCCAGGTCCAGATCCCGGCCCGCTGCCCGGGCGGGACGTTCGATATCATCGTGAACGGCACGAAGACGAACAAGAAGTACTTCGTCGACAGCGTTCTCGGCAGGCTGCTCGTGACGCCTCCCCATATCGTCGACGCCCTCATCGACGGGAACGGCGACGGGGTGTACGGGGCGACCGGCTCGGGGGCCGGGGGCTCCTCGTTCCAGAGCACGATCGGCGGACGCACGATCAATTTCACGCTCGAGCTCCAGAA
>JBEKAW010000047.1:0-11720 GCA_050015715.1 Candidatus Krumholzibacteriaceae bacterium | reverse complement strand
GGCTTACTGACGCTCATCGAGAAGATGCGTCACGACGGTCGGATCGGCCAGGGTCGTCGTGTCGCCGACCTCGGTGCTCCCCGTCGCGATGACCTTGAGGATTCGCCGCATGATCTTTCCGCTCCGCGTCTTCGGCAGCGCGTCGGCGAACTGGATCTTGTCCGGCTTCGCGATGGGCCCGATCATCTTCGCGACGTGGTTGCGGAGTTCCTCTTTGAGCTTGTCCGATTTCTCGTAGCCGCCGGTCAGGGTGACGAAGGCGTAGAGACCCTCTCCCTTGATCTCGTGCGGCATCGGCACGACCGCCGCCTCGGCGACCGCCTCGTGGCTGACGAGCGCGCTCTCGACTTCCATCGTCCCGATCCGGTGACCGGAGACGTTGATGACGTCGTCGACGCGGCCCATGAGCCAGAAGTAGCCGTCCTCGTCCTGCCGGGCGCCGTCACCGGTGAAATAGACGCCCTTGAAGCGGCTGTAGTACGCGTCCGCGTAGCGCTTGTCGTCCCCCCAGATCGTTCGGAGCTGCCCCGGCCACGGTCTCTTGATGACGAGGTAGCCGCCCTCGTTGCGCTCGCACGGCTTTCCGTCCTCACGAACTACCTCGGGGAAAATGCCCGGGAACGGGAGCGTCGCGGAGCCGGGCTTCAGCGGGAACGCGCCGGGGAGCGGCGTGATGAGGATGCCGCCCGTCTCGGTCTGCCACCACGTGTCGACGATCGGGCAGCGCTCCTTGCCGATAACGCGGTAGTACCACATCCACGCCTCGGGGTTGATCGGTTCGCCCACGGAGCCGAGGAGCCGGAGGCTCGACAGATCGTTCTTCGCCGGCCAGTCCTCGCCGTCGCGCGCGATGGCGCGGATGGCGGTCGGGGCCGTGTAGAATACGTTCACCTTGTACTTCGCGACGACGTTCCAGAAGCGGTCCGGGTTCGGGAAGCTCGGCACGCCCTCGAACATGAGCGTCGTGGCGCCGATCGAGAGCGGCCCGTACACGATGTACGAGTGCCCCGTGATCCAGCCGATGTCGGCCGTGCACCAGAAGATGTCCTCGTCCTTGATATCGAAAATGAGCTTCGTCGTCAGCGACACGTACGTGAGGTATCCGCCGGTCGTGTGGACGACGCCCTTGGGCTTCCCCGTCGTGCCGCTCGTGTAGAGGATGAACGAAATGTCCTCGGCGTCGACCTGCTCCGCCTCGCATTTGTCGGAGGCCTTCGCCATTTCCTCGTGCCACCAGACGTCCTTGCCCTTGTTCATCGTGATGTCGAGACCCGTCCGCTTCACGACGATGACCTTCTCGATCGTCGGGCAGCTCCCGAGAATCGTATCGGCCCCGGCCTTGAGCGGCACGGCCTTTCCACGGCGGTAGCTCCCGTCCGACGTGACGAGGAGTTTCGCGCCCGCGTCGACGATGCGGTCCTTGAGCGACTCGGCGCTGAATCCGCCGAAGACGATCGAGTGAATGGCGCCGATGCGCGTGCAGGCGAGCATCGCGATCGCGAGCTCCGGAATCATCGGGAGATACAGATTGACGCGGTCGCCCTTCTTGATCCCGTACGACTTGAGGACGTTCGCGAACTTGCAGACCTCGCGGTGGAGCTCCTTGTACGTGTACTTCTTCGCGTCGCCGACGGGCTCCCCTTCCCAGATGAGAGCAGTCTTGTCGCCCTTCTTCGCGAGGTGCCGGTCGAGGCAGTTGTAGGAGATGTTGGTTTTGCCGCCGACGAACCATTTCACGAAGGGGGCCTTGCTCTGATCGAGAACCTTGTCCCACTTCTTGAACCAGTGAATGATGTTCGCCTGCTCGGCCCAGAAGCCCTCGAGGTCCTTGTCGGACTTGCCGTAGAGCTTCTTGTACTCTTCCATGCTCTTCACGTGGGCCTTCTCGGAAAAGCCCTTCGGCGGATTGAACACGCGCCGCTCATCGAGCATGGAGGTGATAGTTTTCTTCTCCTCTGCCATGGCAACCTCCCGTGCGGTTTGGTCTCGTTGGGTTGATTCGCGTACTGTTGAACAAATTCAAAGCTCAAAGGCTTAAGACTTTTCAATGTATTAAGATATTCCGCTCTTGTCAAGATATTATGCGCCCGAATGGGCGGAGCGATCTGCCCCGGGAAGGGGCTTCGCGCAAGCCTCACGCGCGACGGCCGCACGAATCCCCCTTGACAGAAATCTCTGAAATATTAAACTATTAGGGAATTCTTGCTGTCGCCTGAATGGCTCTTTCGGGAGGTAGAGATGGATTTCGTCAAGAACGCGATCGGAAGAAAGGTGCCGGCCGAGGTCAACGGCGTGAAGAAGCGCCCGTACAGGGAGGCATACGATCCCTCCTACAGCGACGCCTGGGCGGGGCGCCCCGGCAAGGCGCGCATACGAGACGGCGCCACGAAGGTCACGACGCTCGACGAGGTCGTCGGTCTCCTCAATAATGGCGACTGGATCTCCTATCCGCACTACTACCGCGAGGGAGACCACTGCCTCAAGCTCGTCGTCGAGGCGCTCAAGAGGCACGGCAAGAAGGACATCAAGATTCTCGGGAACGCCTTCTTCGATTGCTGCGTTCCGTGGCTTCCCGAGGCCATAAAGGACGGCACGATCGGCGGCCTCATCGGGAACTGCTACCGCGAGATGGGAAAGTTTCTCACTGCGGGCGAGTTCCTCCCGTGGGTCGTGATGGGCGTCGGCCACGGCGACCGCGTTCGGAAGTTTCATTCGGGCGAGATCAAGGTGAAGGTTGCATTCGGCCCCGTCCCCGTCGCGGACCAGTGGGGCAACGCGAACGGGCTCCTCGGAAAGAGCGATCACTGGGTCGGCCCCCTCGGCCTCTTCCTCGCCGATACGCTCTGGGCCGAGAACACCTGCCTCCTGGCGGGGGAAGTTTCGAAACAGTACGTCTTCCCGCGTTCCCTCTCGATGTGCGACGTCGACTACGTCGTGAAGGTGGATAACCCCGGTGACGCCTCGGGCGTGGGCTCCGGCACCCTCGACATCGACAAGATCCGCGCGAACAAGTTCAACTCACAGATCGCGGCGCAGGTCATGAAGGTAATGGAATCGGCGGACGTGATCTTCGACGGTTTCAATTTCCAGGTGGGCTCGGGCGCCGGACTCATCGTGCTGGACGAGCTCCACAAGATTCTCAAGGGCAAACGGATCAAGGCCGGCTTCGCGATCGGCGGCTGCACGTCCCTTCACGTCGACATGCTCCAGGACGGCTGCATCCGCGATCTCCTTCACGGGCAGTGCTTCGAGCCGTCCGAGAAGGTCATCACGTCGATGCTCCACGATTACAACCACCACGAGATCTCGACGGGCGAATACGACGACATGGCGAACAAAGAGAACGCCGTCAACATGCTCGACGTCTCGGTGCTCACCACTCTCGAGATGGACGTGAACTTCAACGTGAACTCGATCTGCGCCGGCGGCCGCATCGTGGGCGGCATCGGCGGCGCGCAGGGGGTGGCGGCCGGTTCGAAGATGACGATCATGTTCCTTCCCATCGCAACGGGGAAAGAAGGCAAGAGCTTCCCCCGCATCGTGAAGGACGTCTACACCGTGTCGATTCCGGGAGAGGTCATCGACGTCGCCGTGACCGAGGAGTACATCGCGCTCAACCCGAAGAGCAAGAGCCCGTACATGGCCGCGCTCAGGAACAGCGCGGGCGCTCACGGCCTCAAAATCGTCACCATCGAGGAGCTCCACGACCTCTCGGTCAAGAAGGCGGCGGAGATGGGAAAGACCCCGCCGTCTCTCGAGCCGAGCGACGTCCCGGTCGAGGTCATCGAGTGGCGCGACGGAACGCTCCTCGACACGCTCTTCAAGCCGTCGGCGAAGAAGTGATCTGATTTTCAAAGAGGGACATGAAAGGGCCGCGTATCCGCGGCCCTTTCTATTTCACGGCGCGGACGATGATGCTCGCGACCTTCGCATCGCTCTCGAGGCCCTCGATCGGGTAGCTCCGCTCCTGCGCAACCTGGACCTCGCGGAACCCGGCCTCCCGGACGAGCTCGAGATAGCGCTCCTTCATCTCCGCGTTGGCGACGCAGCCGACGAGGAGGTCCTCCCGCTCGCGGAGCGCCTCGGGAAGGCGCTCGAGGAGCACGACGTCCGAGACGACGAGCCGCCCGAACGGTCTCAGCACTCTCAACGCCTCCCGGAAGACTCGCGCCTTCTCAGGGGAGAGATTGATGACGCAGTTCGAGATGATAATATCGACTGAGTTGTCCGCGGCCGGGAGGTTCTCGATCTCTCCGAGGCGGAACTCGACGTTCTCGTAGCCGCCGCTCGCGGCGTTCTCACGCGCCTTGTCGATCATCTCGGGAGTCATATCAACCCCAATCACCGAGCCTTCGGGCCCCACGGCCTTCGAAGCGATGAAGCAGTCGAGGCCGGGGCCTGAGCCGAGATCGAGCACGGTCTCCCCCGCCTTCGGCTGTCCTAAGCTGAGGGGATTCCCGCAGGCGAGCCCCACAACTGCTCCCTCGGGAACGCTCGCGATGTCCTCCGCCGAGTAGCCGGCCTCCGAGAAGAATTGCCCGGCCTTCGTGCCGCCTCCGCAACACGGATCCTTCTGCGACCTGCAGGAGCATGAATCCCGTGCGATCTTTGCATAGCCCCGCCGGACGGCCTTTCTGACGTTCTCCTTGTCCACGTTTGAGCCCCTTTCTAGCCGAAAATCTCCTTCATCAAGGGCCCGAGCATCGTCTTGACGCTGTCAGCGAGCCCTTCGGCCTTGATGAGGCTGATGCAGCAGACATCTCCGGCCCCGTGCGGCCCATGCATGATGACCGCGAGCTTGTCGCCGGCCTTGATTCCTACTTTCTCCCGAATGTCTTTCGGAAGCACGATCTGGCCTCGGTCGTCGACCGAGACGACCGCCTCGACCTTGCAGCAGCTCATCCGGTCCATCATGCCTCCCCGCTTCATTCCCTCGCCGCAGCAACCGCCGCCCCTATGACCTCGCTTCGCTTCCATATCGCTCCTCCTTGCAACAGATACGATTCCGATTCCGCACATGCACAATAATCAGAATAATCCGAATTTGCTGATTTGTCAAGAAGAAAGAAAAGGGCTCCCCGTTTCGAGGGAGCCCTTCCAGCCATCGCGTTCGCGTGGACCCCTAAACCCCCGCGAGCTTCTTCTTCGTGTACTCGGCGAGCCCTCCCGCCTTGAAGATCTCGGAGGCCTGGCCCGCGAGCGGCTTGAAGGCGAATTCCTTCCCGCCGATCCAGAGCTTTCCCTTCTCGGGATCGAGCTTCATGCTTTTGTGGTGCAGCGCCGCCTTGTTTGTGCGCGCGTACGCGGACGCCTCCGGGCACTCGATGCAGTAGAGCGCCTGATTGATGGCGTTGCGGTAATAGAGGCGCGAGAAGGATGCAGCGATCACGGCCACGACCCCCGCGAACTGGACCGTCGAGACCGCCTGCTCGCGCGACGAGCCGCAGCCGAAGTTCCGCCCGGCGACGATCATATCCCCCTTCTGCGCCGTCTTCGCGAAGCTGGGATCGTAGTCCTCGAGGGCGTGCTTCGCCATGTCCTCGTTCGAGAGCATCTCGTAGGTATATTTGCCCGGATAGATCACGTCGGTGTTGAGATCGTCGTCGTCGAGTATCCAGACTCTTCCTTCGAGCTCCATGGTTTCCTCCAGTAAATCAGTCGGGGGACACGATCTTCCCGGCCAGTGCCGACGCGGCCACGGTGGCGGGGCTCGCGAGATAGATCTCGGTCCCTTCCTTCGTGCCCATTCTCCCCTTGAAGTTCCGGTTCGCGGTCGAAATGGCGCGCTCGCCCGTCGCGAGAACGCCGCCATATGCGCCGAGGCACGGCCCGCATGCCGGTATTCCGATCTGAGCGCCGGCGCGGAGCAGCTTCAGCGCCGTGCCGTTCCCGTACGCCTGGTCGAGCACCTTTCGCGAGGCGGGGTACACGAGGAGCCTGACGCCCGGCGCGATCTTCTTCCCGTCGAGAATGCGCGCCGCGGCCTCGAGGTCCTCGATGCGGCCGTTCGTGCAGGTGCCGAGGAGCGCCACGTCGATCTTCACGTCCCCAACCTCGCTCACAGGAGCGACGTTATCGACCTTGTGGGGTCTGGCGACCATCGGCGGGATCGTGGAGACGTCGTACGTATAGACCTTCTCGTACACGGCGTCCTTGTCGGGGTCGAGCACGGTGTACTTCGGCGCGCCGACCTCCTTGAGGTAGGACTCCGTATGCTTGTCGAACGGCACCATCGCGCATTTGCAGCCCGCCTCGGCGGACATGTTGCAGAGCGTCATGCGGCCGCCGACCCGGATCTCCCGCATCGCCGGGCCGTGAAATTCGATCGACTTGTAATTGGCGCCTTCCGCCGTCAGCTGCCCGATGATGTACAGGATAATGTCCTTCGCCTCGACGTTCTTCCGGAGCTTCCCCTCGAGAACGATCTTGATCGACTCCGGCACGCGCAGCCACGTCTCGCCGAGAGCCCACACGCTCGCGGTCTCCGTGCGACCGATTGCAATGCCCGCCGCGGCGAGCGCGCCGTGCGTCGTCGTATGCGAGTCGGATCCGAAGATCACGACCCCGGGAATCACGTGGCCGTATTCGGGGAGCACCTGATGACAGATGCCGACACCGCAGTCATAGAAGCTCCGTATCCCCTGCTCGGCGACGAACTTGCGAATGGCCTTGTGGTTGTCGGCCTTCTTAGAGTCGGGAGGCGGGACCTCGTGATCGAGCGCGATGAAAACGCGCTCGGGATCCCACACCTTCTTTCCCCCCATCTTCGCGAAGGTCTTGAGAATCGCCGCGGAGTTGTCGTGCGAGAGAATCATATGCGGCTTCGCGAAGACGATCTCGCCGACCGAGACATCCTTTTTCCCCGAAGCCTTCGCGAGGATCTTCTCGATAAGTGTCTTGCCCATGCCGAATCACTCTCCCGAATAGGCGAAGAGGTCACCCGCGCGGCAGATGTCGAGCTGCACGCTCGTTGGTTCGAGGGCCTTGATGATCGTGCCGCTCGCGCGCTTGATCGTTCCCTTCTCGAAATCTATCTCGAGCTCCTCTCCTTCCCGGATGCCGGCCTCGGCCAGATTGGGCACCTCGAGGAACGGGAAGCCCGAGTTGATGATGTTGCGTTTGTAGATCGCCCCGGTCGACCCGGTGATGATGATCGAGACTCCGAGCGCCATGAAGCAGTCGACCGCCTGCTGGCGCGAGGAGCCGCAGCCGAAGTTGCCGCCCGCGATGACGACGTCACCGGGCTGCACGGTCGAGGCGAACCTCTCGTAGCCCGCGAGCGTCTCGAAGGTGTGCGACCCCATCTTATCGAGCTCGGTGATGGCGAGATACTTGTTATGGAAAATCATGTCGGTGTCGATGTTGTCCATGAGGCGGCCCTGCGGATTCGTGATGAGCCGCGCACGCCCGATAATCACCTTCGGGCAGCCAGCTATTTTCGTCGATGTCTTCTTCGCCCGCGGCTTCCCCGGCGGAAGCGGTTTCTCGGGCATAACGCGCCACGAAATCATCGAGAGATCGGCCCGGTGCTTCGAATCCTCATCCGGTCTGAATTTCAGAAGCTCACCCTTCCACGTGCGCGGATCGACGATCTTCCCTTCGATCATCGAGGAGGCGAGCACGGCGGGGCTCACGAGGTACGTCTCCCCCTTGCCCTGCTTCCCGGCGAAGTTCCGGTTCGAGGTCGACAGCTGCACCTCGCCCTTGCCGACCATCCCGATCTGCCCCGACGCGCAGCCGCTGCAGCCCGCGTTCGAGACGAGGGCGCCGGCCTCGATGAAGATCTTGAGGAGCCCTTCCTTCATCATCCGCTCGTAGACCTCCTGCGTCGCCGGCACGACCCTGAGGGAGACGCCCTCCTTGATCCGGCGCCCCTTGAGGATGGAGGCTGCGTGAGCGAGGTCCTCGAAACGGCCGTTCGTGCAGGAGCCGAGGAACCCGGTGTCGACGCGCACACCTGCGATCTCGGAAATCTTCCGCACGTTCTCCGGGCTCGGCGGGCAGGCGGCGAGAGGCTCGAGCTTCGAGAGATCGATCGTCATCGTGCCCGTGTAGCTCGCGCCTCTGTCGGCTTTCGTCGCCTTGATCGAGGGATCCCCCGACCGTTTCCTCAGGTAGAGAAGCGCCTTCCGGTCGACGGGGAGGAAGGCGGCGATCGCCCCCATCTCCGTTGCCATGCTCGCGACCGTTATCTTCCCCGAGAAGCTCAGATGCTCCGCACCGTGCCCCTCGAATTCGATAACCTTTCCGAGGGCGCCCGCGGAGCCGAGCTTCCGGATCACCTCGAGGGCCACGTCCTTGGCCGTGACGGGGAATTTGATCTCGCCCTCGAGAACGATCTTCATCGTCGCGGGCACCTCGAACCAGTTGCGGCCCGTCGCGAAGATGTACGCGATGTCCTTGTCCCCCATGCCCTGGCCGAAGCAGCCGACGCAGCCGAGAATGTTGAGGTGGCTGTCCGTGCCGACGACGATCGTCCCCGGCTTCGCGGCCCCCTGCTCGATATTGATGTGCGAGCCTATGCCGGCGAGCACGTCGAACACGCGGATGCCAGTCTCGCGCGCGAAGATGCGGCAGATCTGCTGGTTCTCGGCATAGCCCGTGTCGCGCGCAGGCACGTTGCAGTCGAATGTGAAGAATGTCTTCTCGGCGTCGTCGACGTACGGGGGCTCGTAGTTCGCCCTCAGATTCTTTACGACGCTCGCGCCCCCGAAATCGCGGGCGCTCCGAACGTCAACATCAATCCATACAACGTCCCCCGCCTTAACGCTTTTTCCCGAATGCGCCGAGAGAATCTTCTCTATGATCGTCTTACCCGTACGAATCTCCCCCTTCTACAGCTTGCGGGCGATCTCTTCGGCCATGTCCATCGTTCTGCTCTTTCCGCCCATATCGTACGTGCGGACCTTGCCTTCCCTCACGACCCGGGCGACCGCGTCCTCTATTCTTCCGGCCGCCTTCTTCTCGCCGAGCCAGTCGAGCATGAGCTTCGCGGCGAGAATCGTCGCGATGGGGTTCACCTTGTACATACGAGCGTACTTGGGCGCCGAGCCGTGCGTCGGCTCGAACACGGCGTAGGTGTCCCCGAGGTTCGCCGCCGATGCGAAACCGAGCCCGCCGACGAGCTGCGCGGCGAGATCGCTGATGATGTCGCCGAAGAGGTTCGAGGCGACGAGCACGTCGTAGCTCATGGGATTCTTCACCATCCACATGCACATGGCGTCGATGTTCGCCTCGTCGAGCCCGATCCCGGGATACTCCTTCGCGATCGCGCGCGCCTCGCGGATCATCATCCCGCTCGTCTCGCGGAGCACGTTCGGCTTTTCGACGATCGTGACCCTCTTGCGGCCGAATTTTTTCGCGTACTCGAAGCCGCTCCGGATGATGCGGTCGCAGCCCTTCTTCGTGATGATCCTGAGGCCGAGCGCGATTTCGTTCTCGGGGAGCTTCGCGAATTTACCGAACTTCTTGTTCTTGGCGCCGAGGAAATCGAGCACCTCGCGCGGCGTCGGGTAGAACTCGACCCCCGCGTAGAGCCCTTCCGTGTTCTCCCTGAACACCGTGATGTCGATGCCGTCCTTGTAGTTGAGCGGGTTCCCGTGGTAGGCCTTGCACGGACGCATGTTGGAATGGAGATCGAAGAGCTGGCGCAGGCCCACGATCGGGCTCGAGTAGACGAAGCCCTTGTCCTTCAGCGACGCCTCGAGCTCGGCCTCGGATTCCTGTTTCGGCTTCGACGTGATAGCGCCGAAGAGCGCGCAATGCGTCTCTTTGAGGAGCTTCACGGTCCGCTCGGGAAGCGCGTTCCCCTCTTTGCACCAGAATTCCCAGCCGATATCCCCGTGGACATACTCCGCGTCGACCTTGAGCGCGTCGAGAACGAGCCTCGCCGCCTCCATCACTTCCTTGCCGACGCCGTCGCCGGGGAGCCACGCAATTCGGTACTTCGCCATTCAGAGCCTCCTTGTTCTCATATCATCGACAGCGAACCGGCCTCGTCGCCGCGTCGACGCAATCACTTCATTTTCGGCAGGCGGATGAGCCCCTTCTTCTGAAGCAGATGGAACTTGTCGCGCGATTCCTTGATCATCTTCTCCGCCTTCGAAACGAGCTGGTCCCAGCTCAGATCGAGGCGCGCCACACCCTGCTCGACCGCCTTGCGTCCGACCGCCGCCGCTTCGCGCGGATAGACCTCCACCTCGTCCATCGTCGGGATCAGGTAGTCCTCGCGAAGCCCCTTGTCCTCGGCGACGCGCGCGAGCTCGCGGGCGGCCGCAATGCACATCTCGTCGGTGATCGTCGTCGCCATCACATCGAGGGTGCCGCGGAAGATGCCGGGGAAACCGAGCGAGTTGTTGACCTGATTCGGGAAATCGCTCCGCCCCGTCGCGACGACGCGAGCGCCCGCTTCCTTCGCCTCCCACGGCCAGATCTCGGGAATCGGATTCGCGCACACGAACACGATTGAATCCTTGGCCATCCGCGCGACCCATTCCTTCTTGATCGTGTCGGGACCCGGCTTCGAGAGGGCGATGAGAACGTCCGCGCCCTCCATGGCACGCGGGACATCTCCCGTTCTCCCCTCGCCGTTCGTCTTCTGGGCCATTTCCCATTTCTCTTTCCAGTCCAGCCTCAACTCGGCCTCGCGCCCCGTGTGGAGGATGCCCTTGCTGTCGCACATGATGATGTTCCGGGGGCTCACGCCGGCGATCATGATCATACGGGCGATGCAGATGTTCGAGGCGCCCGCGCCGACCATCGTGACGCGCACCTTCGAAAGATCCTTCCCGACGATCTTCACCGCGTTGATGAGCCCCGCGGCCGTGACCGCCGCGGTGCCCTGCTGGTCATCGTGCCAGACCGGGATGTGACATTCCCTGCGGAGGGTGTCGAGGATGCGGAAGCATTTCGGCTGCGCGATATCCTCGAGATTGATGCCGCCGAAGGAGGGCTGGAGCAGCTTTACGAACTCGATGAGCTTGTCGGGGTCCTTCGTATCGACGCAGATCGGAAAGGCGTCGACGCCGCCGAGGTACTTGAAGAGCATCCCCTTGCCCTCCATGACGGGCAGTCCCGCCTCGGGGCCGATGTCGCCGAGACCGAGGACGCGCGTTCCGTCCGTGACCACCGCGACGAAGTTCCCCTTGTTCGTATGCTCGAAGACCTTCTCGGGATGGTCGCGGATGTCGAGGCACGGCTTGGCGACGCCCGGCGTGTACCATATCGCGAAATCGTCGATGCTGCGGATGCAGGCCTTCGGCATGATCTCGATCTTGCCCTTGTAGAACGGATGCATGATCATCGCGTCGATGCCCGGCTGCTTGGCCTTCTCGATGAGCTCCTCTTTGGTGACCGGCTTGAGAACCTTCGCGGCCGGTTTCGCGGCTGGTTTCGCGGCCTTGGCCTTCTTCACGACCTTCTTCACGGCCTTCTTCACGATCTTCTTCGGCGCCCTTTTCGCTTTCTTTGGACTCATGGAACTACCTCCCGGGGGTATAAAGGTTCACGGGAAAGATCGCCTTCGAAGCCCGTATCTTTCCGCACTTTGAAAAATCCAGCATGTCCGGCTGTAACATCGCTTGCGATGCGAATCTATTTCTCGATCAACTCGGCGGCGGCCTTGAGACCCTCGTCGAAGGCCTTCATGTTGAGCTCCTCGGTCCCCTTCGGGACGCGCGCGAGGATGGCCTTTCTCACGGCGTCTTCCGTCGCGACGCCCG
>JBEKAW010000046.1:0-11988 GCA_050015715.1 Candidatus Krumholzibacteriaceae bacterium | reverse complement strand
CGGAGGACAAAAGACTGGAGCTCGAGAAGGGCTTCGACAGGGAGCGCATACGGAGAACGCTCGCCGAGCTTGACAAGAAACCTGAACGATGGCTCGCAATCTATAACAGAATAAATGAGTTACAGCTTCGCATCCTCCAGAACCGGCCTACCGGACAATATTGAATATATCCACCGATAGAATGAACACCATGAGCACGATCAGAAGGATGAACCCCGCCTGCATGAGCACCTGCTGAACCCTCCGCCCGATCGGGCGCCTCGAAACCGTCTCGATGAGACCGAGAACGAAATGTCCGCCGTCGAACGGAAGTATCGGCAGCAGATTGAATATGGCCAGGTTGAGCGAGAAGAACGCGAGGAAATAGATGAGGTAGCTGAACCCCCACCTGATCATGTCTCCCGCCATGATCCCCACGCGCAGCGGGCCGCCGATCGCCCGTATCGTCGCATGGCCGCGGAAAAGCTTTCCGAGAAAACCGATGATCGCCGCAAAGAGCCCCGCAAACGCGCGCGATCCGTAGACGACGGCCTCGCCGAACGATATCCGGACCCTCTCGTAATACGGGCTAATGCCGATCTGGCCGACCTTCACGACGTCGAGGCGCTTCCCCTCCGATGCCGCCTCGCCGGCGGCGGGCGTGATCACCGCCGAACGAACGACGCCCCGGTCCTTCCATGTGAACTTCATGGGAACTCCGGCTCTCGGGAGAATGCGGTCCTCGAGATCGGAGTACTTCGTCACCGACGTGTCGTTGATGGAAAGAACGGTCGCGCCCGAACGAAGACCGGCCCGCTCCGCGGGGCTCTGCTTCTTGACGTCGCCGATGCGCGCCGGCAGGTATGAAATGATTCCGATGCGCCAGGCGCGGGTCGTGTCATCGTACGCCGGCGCGATATCGACCGACACCGTATCGGCGCCGCGGAGAATGGTGTAGCGAGACGCCGCGGCCTTCCTGCCGGAGAGAAGCTTCTCGATCTGCCCCCAGTACGCGAGGCGCTCCCCGTTGATCGCGACAATCTGATCCCCGCTCCGGAGCCCCGCGGATTCGGCGGGGCTCCCCTTCGCGACTTCCTGAATCGCGGTGCTCGGATTCACGTAGACACCCTCGGCATAGAGGCTGAAGATGTAAACGAAGAGCGCGAGCAGGAAATTCATCACGGGACCGGCAAGGACGACCGACATCCTCTGCCACGGCGCCTTGTTCCGGTACATGCGCGCCGGAGGCACATCGGGCTCCGGCGGCGCCTCCTGGGCTCCGTGCTCCCCTTCGGCCATCTCGCCGGCGAACTTGACGTAGCCCCCGAACGGCAGCGCGCTGATCGCGTACTCCGTCTCCCCCACTCTCTTGCGCAGAAGCTTCGGCCCGAATCCGAACGAGAAGGTCACGACGTAGATCCGGTTCAGCTTGGCGACGACGAAATGGCCGAGCTCGTGAACGAAGACGACCACGCTCAGCACGAAAAAAAACGCCGCAAAGGTCAACAGCATGCGCCCTCCATCATCTCACGGAAGCTTCACGGTGCCGCCCCGCGAGGAATTCCCTCGTCCAGCGGTCCGCGGCAAGAACGTCATCAATCGCCTCGATCGAGCGGATCTCATGCGCGCCGAGGGCCTCCTCGATCCAGGAAACGATCGAGAGAAAGCCGATCCTTCCCGCGAGAAAGGCCTCGACGGCGACCTCGTCGGCTGCATTGAGCACGGCGGGCGCGGTCCCGCCCCGCTCGGCGGCCGCAAGCGCGAGGGAGAACGCCGGATAGTCCCCGCGAGCGAGCGGCGTGAACTCGAGCCGCCCGAGCTCGTCGAGGCCGAGGACGCTCCACGGGAACTCCCTGACCTCGGGATAATGAAGCGCGCTCATGATCGGGAGCTTCATGTCCGCCGAAGCGAGATGAGCGATGAGAGAGCCGTCGCGGAGCCGCACGATCGAATGAACGATCGATTGCGGATGGACGACGACCTTGATCGCGCTGTAGGGAAACCCGAACAGCCAGTGGGCCTCGATCACCTCGAGCCCCTTGTTGAGAAGATTCGCCGAATCGACAGTCACTTTGGGTCCCATCTTCCACGTCGGATGATCGAGCACCTCCGCGACGGTGACGCCGGCGAGCTCCGCCGCGCGCCTCCCGTAGAACGGGCCGCCCGACGCGGTAAGGATGATCTCGACCGTTTCATCACGGTACCCGCGCAGGCAGCGGGAGAGCGAGAAATGCTCGCTATCGATCGGGATGAGGCGGGCCGGATCGTCCGCGACGAACCGGGAGACGAGCTCTCCCGCCGTCACGAGCGTCTCCTTGTTCGCGAGCGCCACCGTGCACCCGAGCTCGAGCGCCGCCATCGTCGGAACGAGTCCCGAGATTCCGACCAGCGCGTTGATCACGAGATCCGGCTTCGTCTCGCGGATAAGCGCGTCGATCCCTTCCTCTCCAAAACCGGCCGACCGCCCTTTGCACGAGCCGTTCGTACGCACGAGAGCGTCGACGGCGACGCCGTCCCTCAGGGAGAACCGGGCCTCCGGGAAAAGCCCGAGCTGCCGGGCGAGTTCCTCGACGTTGTTCCCCGCGGCGAGTCCAACGACCGAAAATTCCTCCCGCGCGCGCTTCAGGATCTCGAGGGCCGATCTTCCGATCGAACCCGTGGAACCGAGTATGACGATTCTTCTCATCTCGCGAAAACCACGTACTTCAGGAAGTAATAGATCAGCGGCGCGGTGAACAGAAGCGAATCGAACCGGTCGAGCACGCCGCCGTGACCAGGAATCGTCTTCGAGGAATCCTTGATCTTCACGTCGCGTTTGATCATGGATTCGCACAGGTCGCCGAGCTGTCCGACGATCGAGGCGACGATGCCGAGACCGACGGCCTCGACGGGTTTGATGTAGGGAGCGATCGTGGCGCGCGCGACAAAAATGCCGATGATCGAGCACGCCACCCCGCCGAGCGCGCCCTCGACGGTCTTGCCCGGGGAAATGCTCGGCACGATTTTGTGCCTTCCGAACCAGCTCCCGAGAAAATAGGCCCCCGTATCGTAGCACCACGTGAGCGCGAACGTCACGATCACGAACGAGAAGCCGAGGGAGTAGTCGAGCCCCTTGAGATGCGGAAGCTCACGCAGGAGGATCAGATGGCTGCCCAGCCAGGCGACATAGAAGACACCGAACATAGTGACGGAGATATGGTACACGGCGAGCCCCTTTTCCCTGCGCGCGAGCTCGAGCACCATGATGGCCATGAATATCACGCTCATGAGCAGGTTCGCGTAGACTCCCTGCTGGAAGAAGAGGTACCACGACAGCACGAGCCCGCTCAGAATTCCCATCGTCTTGTACGGCCTGAGCCCCTTCGCCTCCATCATTTTGTAGAACTCCCAGAGGCCGACGAGGATCATGATGTCGATGAGGCCGAGGTAATAGTAGCCCCCCCGCCGCGCGATGATGACGAGGCATGGAATGAAGATGATGGAGGCGAGGACGCGTTTGGCGACCGAATCGGGCTTCCGGGGAGCCGAGGCGCCCCCGGGCTGCTCCACCGCGGCGGGCCCTTCACTCGATATCGTCACCGGAACCCTCCTTGAGCTGGCCGAATCGCCGTTCCCTGCCGAGATACTCGCGAATCGCGCCGATGAGATGCTTCTCCCTGAAATCCGGCCACAGCGTGTCGATCACGACGATCTCGGTATACGCGAGCTGCCAGAGAAAGAAATTGCTGATTCGCATCTCCCCGCTCGTCCGGATCAGGAGGTCGGGGTCCGGCAGCGCGGGGTCGTACAGGAACCGGCTGAATGTCTTCTCGTCGATGCCGGACGCGTCGAGGGTTCCATCCCGCGACGCCCCGGCTATCGCGCGCGCCGCATCGACGATCTCCGCGCGGCCGCTGTAGCTCAGGCAGAGATTGAGGATCATCCCCGTGTTGAGCGAGAGCTTCTCGATCGTCTCCTCGAGGGTCTCGCGCGTCTCGCGCGGCAGCATCTCGAGCCTCCCGATGGCGCGCAGACGGATGTTGTTCTCCTTGAGCTCGAGATACTCGGAATGGAGCACCTCGCGGAGAAGTCGCATGAGGCCTTCCACCTCGAGACGGGGCCGTCTCCAGTTCTCGAGCGAGAACGAGTAGAGCGAGAGCGCCGAGAGGCCGAGCCTGGAGGAGGCCCTGATCGCCGCGCGCACCGATTCCGTTCCCGCGCGGTGCCCCACGAGCCGCGGGAGGTGGCGCTTCTTCGCCCACCTGCCGTTCCCGTCCATGATGATGGCGACGTGTCGCGGAAGGGCGGGATGCGCCTTGAGCTCTTCGATCGCGCGGTCAACGGAATCGCTCATCGCGTCCTGTTTCTCGTTGAGGCGGCGATCCGCCTAGACCTCCAGGATCTCTTTCTCCTTCGCCGTGAAGACCTTATCGATCTCGACCGTTTTCCGGTCGGTGAGATCCTGGATCTCCTTCTGGCTCCGGTGAAGGTCGTCCTCGGTGATCGCATGCTCCTTCTCGAGCTTCTTGAGCTTCTCGATCGCGTCGCGGCGAACGTTCCGGATCGCGACCTTCGACTCTTCCACCATGTGCTTCACGGCCTTCACGAGCTCGCGGCGCCGCTCCTCCGTGAGCGCGGGGAGCGGAATGCGTATGAACGTGCCGTCGCTCTGCGGGTTGAGCCCGAGGCCCGACGTCTGGATCGCCTTCACGATCTCCCCGACGAGGGGCTTTTCCCACGGCTGCACCGTGATGAGCTTCGGATCGGGAACGACGACGTTGGCGACCTGCTTGAGAGGCACCTTGGACCCGTAGTAATCGACCTTGACCCCATCGAGCAGCGCCGGCGTGGCCTTGCCCGTGCGGATCGTCGAGAGCTCCCCCTCGGTCTTTTCGATCGTGGTCTTCATGTGTTTTTCGGCGGTTTGAAAGATTTCCTTCGCATCCATCGGTTTCGACCTCCTCACTCGACAATGGTCCCCAAACGTTTCCCTTCCAGCACGCGCGTCAGATTGCCCTTCTTGAGAATGTTGAACACGACGATCGGGATACCGTTCTCCCTGCAGAGCGCGACCGCCGTTGCGTCCATGACACGGAGATCGTTCTTGAGCACGTCGATGTAGCTCAAACTCTTGATCATCTTCGCCGAGGGATCCTTCACCGGATCCCGCGTGTAGATGCCGTCGACCTTCGTTCCCTTGAGGAGCGCGTCCGCTTTCATCTCGACCGCCCTGAGCGCCGCCGCCGTATCGGTCGTGAAGTAGGGGTTGCCCGTGCCGCCGGCGAGAATCACGAGGCGGCCGTTCTCGAGATGATCGAGCGCCTGCCGCCTGATGTAGGGCTCGGCGAACTGTTCCATCGTGATGGCGGTCATGACGTGCGCCTCGACCCCCGCGTCTTCGAGCGCCGCCTGGAGAGCGAGCGCGTTGATGATCGTCCCGAGCATCCCCATGCAATCCGCCGCCACCCGGTCGACCCCCTTCTCGCTCGCCTTGTAGCCGCGCAGGATGTTGCCCCCGCCGATGACGACGGCGATCTCGCTCCCGGCGTTCACGGCCTCCCGGAGCTCAGCGGCGAAATTCGCGACCCGGTCGAAATCGATGCTCGAATGGGCGCCGCCGAGAACCTCGCCGCTCACCTTGAGCAGGAGTCTCTTGAACCTGAGCTTTCGTTTCACGAGCCGCTCCTTCCCGCCGCGCGTGCCGCGCCGTTCCGTGGAAACGACGCGCGGAATCGAATCGCCCTGCAAAAAGGCGCAGGAGAAAACCCCCCTGCGCCCTCGTTTTCATGGCCTTGACCCGCGTCTCCACACGCCTGGGATTTCAGCTCAGATCCTCCCCCAGTTGAAAACGGCAGAAACGCCGTACGATGATGTTTTCACCCAACTTGGCGATGGCCGCCGTCACGATCTCGCCGACGTTCTCCTGATCGTTCTTGATATAGGGCTGATCGAGGAGACAGGCCTCATGATAGAACTTCTCGATCTTCCCTTCAACTATTTTGTCGATCACGGCTGCGGGCTTTCCCGACGTCGCCGCCTGCTTCGCGAAGATCTCCCGCTCGCGCTCGACGATCTCCTTCGAGAGGTCCTCGCGGCGGACGACGAGCGGCGCCGCGGCCGCGATCTGCATCGTCAGCTCTTTGCCGAGGGTCTGGAAATCGGGGGTTCGCGCGACGAAATCCGTCTCACAGTTGAGCTCGAGCATGACGCCGATCTTCGCGCCCGGATGGATGTACGAGAACACGCACCCTTCCTTGGCCGCCTTCCCGGCCCGCTTGGCGGCCTGGGACAGTCCCTTCTCGCGCAGAAGCGTTATCGCTTTCTGGAAATCGCCGCAGGCGTCCTGGAGCGCCCGCTTGCAATCCATCATGCCGGCGCCCGTCTTCCCACGCAGATCCATGACTACTTTCGGTGTTATTTCCATTCGCTCTTCCTCCACTGTGCCGTGTCCTACGGGACGTCTCAGCGCCCTGTCTCCTGATCCTCGATATCGACGTCGGCGCCGGTCTTCTTCGACGGGTGCCGCTTCGCTTCCTTCGATTCCGGGGCGTGCTCGGCCTTTTCCGGCTTCTCGGTCTTCTTCGCCTTGTCCTCGAGGAATTCCTTGTTCTTGAGATACCTGCCCCTGCCTTCGATAACGGCGTCCGCGAGCACGCGGGTGAAAAGCTTTATCGATCTGATCGCGTCGTCGTTCGCGGGCACGGCGATATCGACCTCCTCGGGATCGCAGTTCGTGTCGACGAGGCCGATGATCGTGAGGCCGAGCTTGCGCGCCTCCTTGACCGCGATCTCTTCTTTCTTGGTATCGACGACGATAAGGCACGCCGGGATGCCCGTCATTCCCCGTATTCCCGACAGCACCTTGAGAAGCTTCGTCTTCTGCTTGTCGACGCGGAGCTTTTCCTTCTTCGAGAGCTGGTTGATCCGGCCGTCCTTTTCCATCGTCTCGAGGTTGTCGAGACGCTCCATGCTCAGCTTGATGGTCCTGAAGTTCGTGAGGATGCCGCCGAGCCATCGCTCGTTCACGTAGTACATCCCGGAACGCGTCGCATCCTCCTGAATGCTCTCCTTAGCCTGCCGCTTCGTGCCGACGAATATGACCGCCTTGCCCTCCGCCGCTTTCGCCTCGACGGCCCGGTACGCCTTCTCGAGCTGCTCCATCGTGCTGCGGAGGTCGATGATATAGATTCCGTTCTGTTCCTTATAGATGTAGGGCTTCATCTTGGGGTTCCAGCGTCTCGTCTGGTGCCCAAAATGGACGCCCGCTTCTAGCATGTCCTGGATTGTGACGTTCACCGCGTAGCCTCCTTCGGTTGTGCCGCCATCCCTCTCGCGCCGGCCCCATCCCGCCGGGGGGACACCCGGGGCCGTTACGAGGGATGTGTGAATTCGTACCGGTATTATCTCTTCGAGAACTGGAACTTTCTCCTGGCCCCCGCCTGCCCGTACTTCTTCCGTTCCTTCTCGCGCGGGTCTCTCGTGAGGAAGCCGCCCGCCTTGAGAACCTTCTTCTGGGTTTCGTCATGCATCATGATCGCCCTCGAGATTCCGAGGCGAAGCGCCCCCGCCTGTCCCGCAACGCCGCCGCCCTTCACCGTCGCCTTGATGTCGTACTTGCCGACGCTGTTCGTGACGACGAGCGGTTGCTTGACAACCATGGAGAGACTTTCGCGATGGAGATACTCGTCGAGATCGCGCCCGTTTATCGTGATCACGCCTCCGCCAAGGGACAGAAACACGCGGGCGACCGAGGATTTCCTCCTTCCCACTGCGTGGAACATCTCCTTTGCCAATCTGTCACCTCCTTTCGCGGTCCGTTGCAGCCGCCCGGCCGTCCCGCTCGCGCGGGCCGTCCGCGACCGGCTAGATTTCGAGAGCCTGGGGCTTCTGAGCGCTGTGCGGATGCTCGGGCCCCGAATACACTTTCAGCTTCTTGAGGAGCCGTCTCCCGAGGCGGTTGTGGGGCAGCATCCCCTTGACCGCGTGCAGGATCACGAACTCGGGATTCTTGGCGATCGCCGTCTTGAACGATGTGAACCGAAGGCCTCCCGGATACCCCGTGTAGCGCCAGTACTCCTTCATTTCCCTCTTTTTCCCGGACAGAGATACGTTCGAGGCGTTCACGACGACCACGAAATCACCGTGGTCCATGAAGGGGACGAAGCCGACCTTCCCCTTGCCCCGCAGGACCTGGGCAACCTTGGAGGCGAGCCTCCCGAGAGGCTTTCCGGTCGCGTCCACGACATACCAGTCCCTGCGGATCTCGCTCGCTTTTAGAATCGTCGTCTTCTGCATTATCTTCCTCCACGAGGCATATCTATACCTTCTCGCGATTCACCCGCGAAACAACAAAATATATACGCGATAACTAATTATGTCAAGCGCCATTCCTGCGGGGCACGGAAGATCTCTCTCCGCGCGTCTCCGTGAGGCCGCCCCTCTCGAGGCGATCGAAAAGCCCGGCTGCCGGGTCCTTTTCGGACTCGCCAGCCGGGCTTCAAAGAACCCGTTCCACTCAAGAGAGACGGGGGCTACCGCAGAAGAATCATCTTGTTCGAGAGCCTCTCCTTGCCCGCGGTGAGCACGGAGAAATATACCCCCGACGGCACTGCCCTGCCCCGGGAATCGAGCCCCGGCCAGATGCCGGCGTGCTGCCCCGCTTCCTGTCTCTCGCGATCGACGAGCGCGGCGACGAGCCGACCGGATGCGTCATAGATCGAGAGCGTCACCTCGCACGCCGCGGGGAGATAGTACCGCAGCGTGGTCGTCGGGTTGAAAGGATTCGGCGCATTCTGGTACAGCGTCAGCGGCACGACCGGGATGGCCACGGCATCCGTCTCGAAGAGGGTCCGCCTGGCGCCGCTCTCCGTGACGTCCACGCGATACCGGAGACTGGAACCCGGCTTGCACGCCGCATCGGCGAAGGAAAAGTCTTTCCCGTTCGATTCGATGGCGACGCGGATCTCCTCGAATGCCTCGGGGCCGGCGCTCGAG
This sequence comes from Candidatus Krumholzibacteriaceae bacterium, assembly GCA_050015715.1. Lineage (GTDB taxonomy): Bacteria > Krumholzibacteriota > Krumholzibacteriia > Krumholzibacteriales > Krumholzibacteriaceae > SSS58A. The sequence continues at coordinate 3,036 of JBEKAW010000046.1, read as the reverse complement.
CGGAGCACGTCGAACGTCAAGCCGGCCACCGGCGCCGAGAGCTCCCACCCGACGCGCACGACCGATTCCTCGACTCTTGCGCTGAACGAAGCGAGAAGCGTCGCGACGGGCGCGAGCCCCTGGGAAACTCGCTGCGCATAGATATCGAAGTTCCCGCTGCGCATGTCCTCCCACGTGACAATGGCGCCGCCCGCGCCATCGGAGACAATCGCGGGTAACTCCTGATCCCCCGTTGCCGTGCAGAGACCGACGCCATTCATTGTCCACTGGACGGCTCCCGAAGCGTCCACGTACTGGGCATAGATGTCATAGTCCTCGCTGCGGGCGTCGTCCCACGTGACGATGGCACCGCCCGCGCCGTCGGAGGCGATCGCGGGAGTACCCTGATTGCCCGCTGCCGTGCAGAGGCCGACGCCATCCACTGTCCACTGGACTGCTCCCGAGGCATTCACCCGCTGAGCATAGATGTCCCCCTGACCTCCTCCCCCGCTACGGCCGTCCGACCACGTGACGACCGCGCCACCCGCGCCATCGGGGGTCATCGCGGGAAGTCCCTGATTTCCCGCTGCCGTGCAAAGGGGCATACCGTTCGCTATCCACTGAACTGCTCCCAAGGCATCCACTCGCTGGGCATAGACGTCCCATGTGCCCACGATGCGCTCGTCCATCCATGCGACAATCGCGCCGCCCGCGCCATCGGAGGCGATTGCGGGATACTGTTGAGGTCCCGCTGCCGCGCAGAGAGCGACTCCATCCGCCGTCCACTGAACGGCGCCCGCGGCATCCACCCGCTGGGCATAGATGTTTTGATCCCCTCGCATGTCGTCCCACGTGACGATGGCGCCGCCCGCGCCGTCGGAGGTGATCGCGGGATGTTCCTGGTCCCCCGCTGCCGTGCAGAGGGCCACGCCGGCGGTCGTCCACTGGACGGCTCCCGAGGCATCCACCCGCTGGGCGTAGACGTCGAGATCGTTCCCGTTGAAGCCCTGCCACGTGGCGATTGCGCCGCCCGCACCGTCGGAGGTGATCCGGGAGTTCTGCTGGTACCCCAATGCCGTGCTGAGAACGACGCCGCCGGCCGCCCACTGGACAGCTCCCGAGGCGTTCACCCGCTGGGCATGGACATACAAGCCGTAGTCCTCCCATGTGACAATGGCGCCGCCCGCCCCATCGGAGACGATCGTGGGATAATACTGATCCCCGGTTGCCGTGCAGATGGCCACACCGTTCGCCGCCCACTGGACAGCTCCCGAGGCGTCCACGCGCTGGGCGTAGATGTCATAGTTCCCGCTCCGGTTGTCTGCCCACGTGATAATGGCGCCGCCCCCGCCGTCGGAGGTGATCTGGGGAGCATACTGATTCCCCATCACAACGGCGATTGGATTTCCATTCACCTGCCAGGACGCGAATACGCAGGTGCTTGGAAGCAAAGCCAGCACAAGCACGCTCACTGCCAGGACCGAAGCCCTGAACATCACACATTGCTTCATCACTCCATCTCCTTTCCGAAGATGATCCCCGAGTCTATAGGCAATGCCCCCCGAGCAGCAGGGCATGAAATGCCAGCGAGCCTTCTGATTGGAGCTTTTAATAACCTACTTTAATATGGGAAGTAATTGCGCCAGCGTCAAGATCGAAGCGGGGGCAGTCCGGCGGCGAGCGCCGCGATCTTCGGCCCGTCGGGATTTTCCACGACGCCTCGATCGCTGATGATGGCCGTGATCAGGCCGGCGGGGGTCACGTCGAAGCCGGGGTTGTATATGCGGGTCCCTTCGGGAGCAATCTGCACCCCGCAAAATGAGGAGACCTCTTCACACGAGCGCTCCTCGATCGGAATCCCCGCGCCGGACGGCAGACGGAGGTCAAAGGTGGACCAGGGGGCGGCCACGTAGAACGGCCGTTCGAATTTGCCGCAGAGAATCGCGAGGCCGAGGGTTCCGATCTTGTTCGCCGTGTCTCCGTTCGCGGCGATCCTGTCGGCGCCGACCACGACCGCATCCACGCGGCCGGCCGCGAAGAGAGAAGCGGCGGCCCCTTCGCAGAGCACCGTGTGGGGAATGCCCCGCTTGCGGAGCTCCCAGGCCGTGAGACGCGCTCCCTGGAGGAGCGGCCGCGTCTCGTCCGCGAACACGTGGAAACGCTTTCCCTCCTCCCACGCCGCGTAGAGGACGCCGAGCGCCGTGCCGTATCCGGCAGCCGCGAGGCCTCCCGCGTTGCAGTGAGTGAGAACGTTCATCCTATCGCGGACGAACCGGGCCCCGTTCCTGCCGATGGCGAACTCGATCTCGAGCTCTTGCGTATGGATGGAGAATGCCTCTCTCGCGAGGTTCCCGCACAGCGCGGCGGGATCGCTCGACGCTCCACGGGCGGCCGCCGACATCCTGTCGAGCGCCCAGAAGAGATTGACCGCGGTGGGCCGGGTCGCGGCGAGCGTCTCACGCGCGGCATCGAGCCTCTTCAGGATCTCCGTCGCCTCGAGCCCCGCCGCCTCGATCGCCCGAACCCCCTCGACCCGATCGAAAAAGTACGCCGGGGCGCCCGGAACGCGCTCCTTGAGGTAGATCTCGAGCTCGAGCAGCATCCCGTACGCCGCGGCGATGCCGATCGCCGGGGCGCCCCGCACCCGCAAGGCGCGTATCGCCGAGGCGAGCTCCCCGACGGAGGCGAGACGCACGATCCGCTCCTCCCGCGGAAGGAGGACCTGGTCGATGATCTCGACGGCGCCTCTCCGGTAATCAATGGTCGGGATGAGCATTCATTTCCCCTTCGAGCTTCGCGAGCATCCTGAAGAGAAGGCTCACCGGAAGTCCGACGACGTTGAAGTAGCATCCCTCGATCTTCTCGACGAACGGCCCCGCGTATCCCTGGATCGCATACGCTCCCGCCTTCCCGAACGGCTCCCCCGTCTCGATGTAGCGCGATATCTCGGCGGCCGAAAGGGCGCGAAAATAGACCCGCGTCCGCTCCGCCTCCGCGCACGTCGCTCCGCCCGGCGCGACGACGGCGACGCCCGTTATCACTTCGTGCGCTCGCCCC
>JBEKAW010000045.1:0-12033 GCA_050015715.1 Candidatus Krumholzibacteriaceae bacterium | reverse complement strand
CACGACGCCCCTGACGACGACGCGAACTCTGGTCAGATCATCCATCGCTCCGTGTCCTTATGAAACATTCGAAGGAACGGTCGTATGTCTTCTCGACGTCGGCCGGGAACGCGCACGCGGGGAGCTCGCGCGCCTCGAGGTGGTAGCGCAGACAGTCGCAGCAGCGGCCGTGCCGCGGGCATCCCTTGTAGGTGCACGTGCACCCTCTCAGATTGTCCTCGAGCTTCTCGCAGCGAGCTGCCATGCCGCCGGTCTCCTTTGTTCGCCGATGATATTGTATGCGATGACGAGGCGCCCTTCCATCAAAATCCACCGGCGGGCGCCGGCCCATTTCGCTACAAGCAGCGTGGTTTTTGTGCTATACTACACACACATAAGTTTGAGGAAGGAAAAGGCGCCGACCCACTATGACAACACGAGCACGCGCAGGGGCTGTCCTTGCCATTTTCCTTCTCGCCGGAAGCGCAAGGGCGAGCCAGATCGCAAAGCAATTCCAATTCGAAAACCCGACAGTCGCGAGTGCGCCCGGAGGCGTCGCGATCACGATTCCCGGATGCCGTTCCATCGGCAATCCGGGGGAGCCGATGCTCCCCGTTTTTCCCGCGTGCTTCATCATCCCGCGCGGCGAGACCGTGACGCGGGTGACGTTCGAGGCGGCCGCGGACACGGCCCTCGACGGCTCGTTTGCGATCGCGCCGATGCAGCCGCAGGCGCCCCTCGGTGTGAGCGCCCCGCCGACGTTCGTCAAGAGCGCGACGATCTATCAGTCGTCTCAAGCCTTCCCCGCTGCGCGCGCGGTTCTCGCGACGGAACAAACGCTCGCGGGGGTGCGCCTCGCGTTCGTGAACGTGTATCCGTGCTCCTTCGTTCCCTCCTCCCAGACTGTTCTATTCTCGCCGTCGGTCCGCGTCGTCGTCGAAACGGCGCCGTCGAATGAGCCGGCGGCGTACGCGCCGGCCGCGCAGGTCCGAAGGGCGATCGGCGCGATACGCGGTCGCGTGGCGAATCCCGAGCTCTCGATCGAGTATCTGCAGGAGGCCGCCTCTCTGGAGGACTCCGTCCCCCCGGGGCAGGTCGTCGACTACGTGATCATCACGAGCCCCGCCTTCGTCGCGGCGTTCCAGCCGCTCGCGGATCTCAAGACGCGCTTCGGCATGAGGACGCGAATCGTCGACACGGGATGGATCGCGGCGAGCTTCGACGGGGCCGACACGCAGGAGAAGATCCGCAGCTTCATCAAGTACGCCTACGCAAACTGGCGCACGCAGTACGTGCTCCTCGGCGGGGACGACGATATCATCCCCCACCGCGGATTCTACGTGAAGAACGGAACGTACATCGACTCGAACATCCCCTCCGACCTCTACTACGCGTGCCTCGACGGCAACTGGAACGCCGACGGGGACGCGTATTTCGGCGAGCCCGGCGAGGAAGATCTCCTTCCCGAGGTGACCGTGGGGAGGCTCCCCGTCGACTCGGCCGTCGAGATCGCGAACATGATCGACAAGATCACGCGCTACACGCTCTCCCCCGTCGCGTCGCAGTGCACGAGCGCAGGGATGCTCGGCGAACTCCTCTGGTCGACCGGGGGCGTCAACACGTGGGGGGGAGACTACAAGGACGAGGTGCTCCACGGCTCGTCGAACTGGGGATTCACGACCGCGGGGCTTCCGGCGGGCTTCTCCACGACCACGCTCTACGACGGGGCCGGAGGCTCCTGGAGCAAGAGCCAGGTCATCTCGCTCCTCAACGGCGGCGTCAACCTCGTGAATCACTGCGGCCACTCGAGCCTCTATTCGGTCATGCGGCTCGCGACGTCGGATGTCCCGCTTCTCACGAACGACGGCGTCTCGGCGAGCTTCTTCATCGCCTACTCGCACGGGTGCTACGTCGCCGCCTTCGACAATCGGGACGACGCGGGAACGGTCCACGCCGAGGACTGCATCGGCGAGCAGCTGGTCACGGGGCCGCACGGCGCCGCCGCATTCATCGGCAACACCCGCTACGGCTGGGATGCCCCCGGCTCCACGTGCGGCGTCTCGCAGTTCTTCGACCGGCGATTCTTCGACGCGATCTTCGGCCAGGGGATCACGCGGCTCGGGGACGCGCTCGATGACTCGCGCTTCGACAACATCCCGTACATCTCCTTCGACGCGGTTCGATGGGTCTATTACGAGATGTGCCTCTTCGGCGATCCCGCGATGAACGTGTGGACCGAGACGCCCCGGACGCTCGTCGCGGACCACGACAGCGTTCTCTTCGCTGGGCAGAACAGCTTCGAGGTGCGCGTCTCCGACGCCGGGGGCCCCGTGCCGGGGGCGCAGGCGTGCCTCATCTCGACGGCCCCCGACATCTACTGCACGGCGACCACCGACGAATCGGGAGTGGCTCTCCTGCAGCCGGGCCAGGCGGCGGCGGGGAAGGTCCTCCTCTCGGTCGTCTCTCCGAATCACTACCCGCGCACCGATACGCTCACGATCAGGCAGCAGGCGGCCTACCTCCCGTCCCTCGCCCTCTCCGCCGTGCACGACGACGCGCCGGTCGGCGTGGGAAACGGCGACGGGATCGCGGAGCCGGGCGAGATACTCGCGCTCTCGATCGAGCTGCGAAACATGGGGCTCAATCCTCTCACGAATGTCGCGGTCACGCTCGCCGTGAGCGACACGTCGCTGGTCGTCCGGAGCGGGACCGCCGCCGCGGGAGACCTCGCCGCCGGCGCGAGCGCGACCCTCGAGCGCGCATTCTCCGTCGAGGTGTCGCGGAGCGCGCGGAACGGCCGCGCCGTGACGCTCGAGTTCGCCATCACGGCGGCCGAGGGTTCCTGGAAGGCGTCCGCGGCCCTCCCGATGAACGCTCCCGACGTCGTCCTCGACGCCTGGTCGCTGTCGGACGCTCCGAACGGCAACGGGAACGGCTGTCTCGAGGCGTGGGAGTTCGAGAACCTCACGTGCAGCTACCGTAACCGGGGCGCGACCGACGTGGTCGGGCCCGTCCTCAACCTCTCGTTCCCCGAGGGCTCATGGGGCAGCGCGATCAAGGGAACGGTCTCGTCGCCGCTGATCCCGGCCGGGGGAGCCGTCACCTTCCCGGGCGAGCTCCTCTGGTTCGTGAACGAGTGGACCCCGCCCTTTTCCGACATCGCGATTGTCCTCACGCTCACGGGGAAAAACATCGCGCCGCATGCCGACACCCTCCGCGTGCGCACGTGCGGCGATGCGCTCGACGATCCGGTGGACTCGGCCGGCGCTTGCACGCACGCCGCGATCGTGGGCGTCGACGAGTGGCACGTGAGCGCGGAGAGATACCACAGCCCACCCTCGAGCTGGAAGTGCGGCGGCGTTTCGGGCGGCGCCTATGCCAACATGACGGAGTCGGCCCTCACCCTTCCCCCGCTCTGTCTCTTCACCGGCTCGCGGATGACGTTCTGGCACCGGATGAACGCCGAGGCCGGAACGGCGTATCCCTACTGGGCGCTCGACGCGGGAGTCGTCGAGATCTCGCAGGACAAGGGGCGCACGTGGACCATCGTCACGCCGGCCGGGCTCTACCCGTCGCGCGCGAGCCCCTACAACACGATTTTTCTCGCGGCCTACCAGCGATGCTTCTCGGGCGCCTTCGACTGGAAGATGGAGACGTTCGACCTTTCCGCCTACCACGGAAGCGTCCTTATCCGGTTCCACTTCGCGAGCGACGAGCAGTACGGATACGAGGGCTGGTACGTCGACGACATTCACGTGACGACCGACGTCCCGACGGACGCCGGGACGCCCCGCGCGCCGTACGCCGACAGGCTCTCGGCGGCGTACCCGAATCCGTTCAACCCGCGCACGACGATCCCCTTCGAGCTCGCCGGACGCGGGGCGGCCGAGCTGAAGATATTCGACGTCGCGGGGAGGCTCGTGCGCACGCTCCTCGACGGAACGTACGGGAAGGGGCCGCATACCGCGGCATGGGATGGCACGGACAACAGGGGAAAGGCCGTCGCGAGCGGCATCTACTTCTGCAGGCTCAAGGCGGGCGTCTACACGGCGACGACGAGGCTCGCGCTCATTCGCTGACCGCCGGACCGCTCTCTCTCAGGCGAAGAATTCCACCGTTCCCCGCTCGATGTCGTAGAACGCCCCGACGACGCGAAGCCTCCCGCTCGCGGCGAGCACCCCGATGACGGTTTCCCGCAACTCGAGGGCCGCGACGGCGGATCTCACGTTCTCGCGCGCGGCGGCGTCGACGAGGTCTCCCGGACGCCCCTTCGCAGCCTCGATCGCCGGCTCGAGCGCCGAGATGATCGCGCGAAGGTGCCCGCTCGCCTCCCCCTGCTTCACCGCGGTCTCCACCGCTCCGCAGCGGGAATGGCCCATGACGACGATGAGGGGCACGCCGAGGTGCGCGGCCGCGTACTCGAGGCTCGCGATCGCGAACGTGTCAATGAGGTTTCCCGCCGTCCGCACAACGAAGATGTCCCCGAGCCCCTGATCGAACACGATCTCGGGCCCGACCCGGGAGTCGGAGCAGGTCACGACGGCGGCGCGGGGATGCTGGCCCGCCGCGATCTCCGAGCGTCGCGCCGGATCGCGCCGCGCGAGCCCGGGCTCGCCGGCGGCGAAACGTCTGTTGCCCTCGATGAGCGCGGCGAGCGCGGTCGCCGGGGATTCCGGTTTCATCGGATGAATCCTTTCTTCGGAAGACGCAGGACGCCCACGTGCATGAGGAGGAGAATGATGCCCGTGTAAACGATCGACACGACGAGGTTCATCGCGAGGACGGCCCTCGCCGTCCGCCCCCTCGCAAGCGCGAGGACGTCGACCGAGCCTTTGTGGAGCAGGACGAGCCCCGCGATATTCGTCGCCCAGTACCCGGCGATCACCCCGGCGGAAAAGGCGCGGGGCGAGACGAGCCCGGCGAGGAGTCCCACGACGTACGCGATGGGTATGTTGACGAACCAGTCGTTCCACCACGAGAGCGGCGAGAGCATGTATCCGACCGTTACGATGATCGAGCCCCTCATCTTCGAGTCCATGGCGTTACCTCTGACTGCCGCTCCCGCCCGCCCGGCACGATCTCGCAGAAGACGCTCGAGGAATCGACCTCGACGATGCCGGCGCTCACGCCGATATCGCGCGCGAGAGCGGCGAACTGCCGCCCATTCACCGTCGTCGCGGTGAACCCATCCGTGCACACGATACGGCCATCGCGCGTCTTCTCTCGATCGATAGGACCGACGAGCCCTTCCCGGGCCTGGAGCTCGAACCACTCGAGGCGCTGATCCCAAAAGGCGTCCGAGTAGCTCGAGAAGAGCACGAGCCCGCCCCGTCTCGTCACGCGGATGCTCTCGCGCATGAGCTCGCGGGGGTCGACGTGAAACGCCGATATCCCGTTCTGGATGCAGATGGTGCAGTCGAATGCGCCGTCCCGGAAGGCGAGTCTTGCCGCGTCCATCCGGAGGAGGTGACAGTGCCGGAATCGCTCGAGCGCCGGCCTCCCGTACACGAGGCTCTCGAGAGACGTGTCGACGCCGCACACGAGCCCCGCGGCGCCCGCAAGCGGCTCGAGGACTCTCCCGTAGCCGCATCCGAGCTCGAGGACGGCTGATCCCGGCGCGATCCTCCCGAGAACGTGGTCTATCTCGGCGTTCAGGTATCGCTTGACGCGCGGGGGAGCGAGTTCGTAGACGCGTTCGAGCCGCCTCGCGGAAAGTCGATCTTGATAATAGCCCGCCATATCAGGACCGCACCGGGTTTCCCGCGAGCGCCCACCCCCGCCGGCCGCCGACCGCCTTGAGCGCCTCGAACCACGCGACGCTCACGGCGCCTGCCGCGAGGCAGATGGCGAGATCATTCGCGTGCAGCGTCGAGAACCGGAAAAAGACCTTCAGGAACGGGACGTAGAGCACGAGGCCGAGAAACACGATCGTGCCGAGCGCCGACCACCAGAGCGCGGCGTTCGGAGAGCGCAGCGTATGAACGATGGTGCGCGACCATGAGCGGTTCGTGAATATAAGAGCGAGGTTCGCGACGACGAGCGTCGTGAAGGTCAGCGCCCGCGCCTCGTTCTCGCCGCGCCCGAGGGAACGCGAGATCGCGAACACCGTGAGCGCGATCGCGAGAACGCTGAGCCCCTGGAGCATGCTCAGGAGCACCGTTCGCCTGCCGAAGAGCGGCTCCCTGAGCCCGCGCGGTGGACGACGCATGATGTCCCTCTCCTCCGCCTCCGCCTCGAAGACGATCGAGCAGGCCGGATCGATGATGAGCTCCATGAACACGATGTGCACCGGCAGCAGTATGAGCGGCCACTTGAAGAGCACCGGGATGAGCGAGAGCCCGGCGATCGGCACGTGAATCGCGAGAATGTACGCCATCGCCTTCTTGAGATTGTCGAATATGCGCCGGCCCATGCGGACGGCCTTCACGATGGAGGAGAAATCGTCGTCGAGAAGCACGAGGCTCGACGCCTCTCGCGCGACGTCCGTCCCTCTCGCTCCCATCGCGATCCCGATGTGCGCCGACTTCAGCGCCGGCGCGTCGTTGACGCCGTCCCCCGTCATGGCGACGATCTCGCCGGCCCCCTTCAGCGCGTTCACGAGCGTGAGCTTCTGCTCGGGCATGACGCGCGCGAAGATATTCGTCGTCCGCACGTGCTGTTCGAGATCCGCCGGGTCCATCCTCTCGAGCTCGGCGCCCGTGATGACCTCGTCCGCCGGGGCGAGACCGGCCTGACGGGCGATGTTGCGCGCCGTGCCCGGATAATCCCCCGTGACCATGACGACGCGTATATCGGCGTCGTAGCATTCCCGTATCGAGGAGGCGACCTCGGGGCGAACCGGATCGGCGAGGGCGACGAGCCCGAGAAACTCGAACGGAAAATCGTGCTGGCCGCCGGGAAGCTCCTCTTCGATGAAATAGGCCTTGGCGACGCCGAGCACGCGCAATCCCTTGTCCGCCATCCCCGCGACGCGCTCCCCGAGCTCCCGCGTCTCCCGTTCGCCGAAATGGCAGAGGTCCGCGATGACCTCCGGGGCGCCCTTCGCCGCGATGACGAACCGGTCCCCGGCCGGCGACTTCCAGACCCGGGAAATCGCGAGCAGCCGCTCCGAGATCGGGTACTCGTGGACGAGCGTCCAGTCGTCGTGGAGATGCTCGGTGTGCGCGAGATAGTAGTCGCCGAACTGCCTGAAGGCCTTTTCCATCGGATCGAACGGGTCGCGCTGGCTCGCGAGGATCGAGAATTCCACGATCTCGTGGAAGGTCTCGGGGAGCGCCTCATCCGTGCGGTACCGCACGTCGTACGATTGTCCCCTCGCGAAGAGCTCGCTCACGGACATCTGGTTCATCGTGAGCGTCCCCGTCTTGTCGACGCAGAGAACGGTCGCGGAACCGAGGGTCTCGATCACCGGCACGTAGCGCGTGAGAACGCGTCTCCGCGACAGGTGCCAGGCGCCGAGCGCGAGAAATATCGTGAGCACGACGGGGAACTCCTCGGGGAGTATCGCCATCGCGAGCGTGACGCCCGCGAGGAACCCCTGGAGCCAGTTGCCGCGCGTCATTCCGTACGTGACGATGACGATCGCGCAGAGAACGAGCCCGATCGCGGCGAAGTCGCGCACGATGCGGGCCGTCTCCTTCTGCAAAAGCGTTTTCTCCGGCTTGACCTTTTCGAGCGCCTTGCCGATCTTCCCGATCTCGGTGCCGACACCGGTCGCCGTCACCCGGGCGATCCCCTGCCCCCGCACGACCATCGTGCCCGAGTAAACAAAGGGAAGACCGTCGCCGCCGGGACGCCCCATTTCCGTGGAGCCGTCCCACGCGCTCTTCGTCACCGCGAGGGACTCGCCCGTCAGCATGCTCTCGTCCGTCGAGAGGCTCCCGTGCCAGAGAAGCACGCCGTCGGCCGGCACGCGGTCTCCCTCGGCGAGGACGATCGTATCGCCCCGGACGACTTCCCGGCCGGCGACGCGCCGTTCCACGCCGTCCCGAATGACGAGGGCGCGCGGGCTCGTGAGATTCTTGAGCGCCTCGAGCGCCCGCTCGGTCTTGCGTTCCTGGTAGAAGGTGATCGCCATGACGACGAGGACGAAGCTGAGAAGCATGAGCCCCTCGCGCACCTCGCCGAGGAAGAAATAGATGGCCCCGCATGCGACGAGGAGAAGGAACATCGGCTCCCGAACGACGCCGAACGCGATAGCGAGAATGCCGCGCCGCGCGGCGGTGGGCAGCTCGTTGTAGCCCTCCTGGGCGAGGCGCCGCGCCGCCTCGGCCCCGGACAGACCCGTCTCGGCGTCGAGGGAGAATTCCTTATCGTGCATCTGACGTGGCATCAAGGCGCCTTCCGTAAGCGAGCCGGGCGAGCCTCGTCGCGAGCCAGTACTGGCACACGACGAGAGCGGGGCCTCCCCCGGCGACGAGCCCGATGATCATATGACGTGTGACGGCGAAATTCAAACTGAACATCCGCGCGAGCTCCGCTCCGGCGTACGGCTCGCGCAGCACGAGGTACGCGGAGAAACCCGCGGCGCACGCGATCACTCCCGCGACGAAGAGACCCGCGCGCCGGATCGCGCCGGCGGCCCCGGCCGCGTCACCGCCCCCGTGCCGCAGCCTTCGCCCCACGTAGACGCCCGCGACGGCGCCGGGGACGAGAACGCTCACGGGAAAGCCCATGCAGACGCCGTAGGTGATAACCGAGACGTAGATGTAGAGAAGCATGAGCAGCGGCGGCCGGACACGGTACGCGCGTGCCGCCATTCTCCGGAGGAAGAAGGCATCGAGCACGGCGCCGAGCGCGAGCCCTCCGAGGGCGCAGGCCGGTATGAGACGCTCCGGCACGAGAGCGGCGCTCAACCACCACGCCGCGAAGAACAGGCAGACGGGTACGAGGATCGCGACGGTCATGCCGACCAGGATCGATTCTCGTCTATCCACGAGCGCTCTCCAATACGGCCCCGGGGCCTACGTGCCTTTCCTCCAGAACCTGAGCCTGCCGAGGCAGCTCTTCACGCGCGACGAACCGTCCGCGGGGAATACCCCCTCGCGAACGAACCGGACGTCCTCGATCGTGTAGAAGGCGCGCGGATTGAAGCGTTCGATGATCCCGACGACGTGGTCGAGATCGCTCCGCTTGATGATCGTGTAGATGAGATTCACGGCTCCCCGCGACCCCTGGGCGTCGACGCTCGTGACGCCGTAGCCCTGGGACTTGAGATACTCGATGAGTCCGTGCGCTTCCTGGCTCGTCACGATGCGGATGAGTATCGTCCCCATCGCGAGCCGGGCTTCGATGGTCATCCCGACGAAGGTCCCCGTCGCGTAGCCGCCCGCGTACGCGACGTAGTAGAAGGAGTTCGTGAGGTTCAGCATGATCTGGCGTATCGCCAGCAGCCAGATGAGCACCTCGAAGAATCCAAGGAACGGCGCTATGAACCGGTGACCGCGTCCGATGAAGATGATCCGCATCGTCCCGATCGTGCAGTCGCAGATGCGGGCGAGGAAGATGAGCCCCGGGATGAGGACCCAGACGAAGAGGTCGTGGCCGAGGCCGGCGCTACCGCTCATTGCCCGCAGCCCCTCCCCTCAGCGAGAGCCGCTTCGCCATCCCGAGAATGAAGCCGAGCACGATCGCGAGGAACGCCGCGCTCATGACGCGGAACTCGCCCGGCAGGAGAAAGGTCACCGTCTGCGCGGGAATCCAGAACCAGACGCATGACGGGGCGACGATCGAGAACATGTTCTTCCAATCGATGCTGACGAATGTCCCGGCGACGGACCAGCGCGAGAAGAGCGCGCCCCGGCCGATGAGCGTGTCGGTGAATCGATGGAATACCATCATGGGAAAGGCGAAGATAACGTTCATGAAGAAGGACTTCCAGAACGCGGCGAGCAGGGCGGAACCCGCGCCGGGAATGAGCCCCTGCTTCATGAGCCCCTCGGCGCCGTACGAGAAAAGCGGGAACACCGCGGTGAAGACGATACCGAGAAAGGCCCACACGAGCGCGCGCTGCCAGAGCCCGATCCCCCGAAGGATCCACCGCCCCGAGACGATTCTCCCCCCGAGAAGCTCCCCCATCGTGCCGAGGAGCCCGATCTTGATCATCCCCATGACGTACGGGTGGCTCCGCGTCAGGGCGACGAAGCGGTCGCGCGATCCGGGGACGGCGAGCACGGCGATCGAGGCGGCGAGAACGAGGAGCCACGCGATCCAGACCAGTCGATCGGACTTCATTCACTCCTCCGGCGCATGGCGGCGGGCATCTCGAACTTCGCGCGTCCAGCCGTGCAGCGGTCGATGCTCCGCATGACGCTCGGGAAGCGGTGGTACGGAATCGTTACGATGAGATCGCTCGCCGCGTAGCCTTTGTTCCGCCGGCTCGTGTAGTCCATGAGGCTCACGTTGAGCTCGCCGGTAGACACCGGATAGCCGACCGCCTGATGGCACGTCGCGCCCGAAAGCTCGAGCCGGGGCGGCACGCCCGTGTCGTACATGTCGAGCGTGACGAGACGGCTCGCCTGCTCGGCGTTGCAGATGAAGAGAACGAGGTCCGGGCGGAGCTTCGCGAGTCCGAGCGGCGCGAATATCACGTGGTCGGCCATTCCTGTCGGGGCCGGCATGCTCAGCATCTGCGACCGGCGGAAGTTCGCGACCGACGAGAAGAGCTTCTCCCCGTTCACGAGAAAATCCTTGAGGGCCCTGTCTTCGTCCCCCGCCGGCGGGGCCCCGAGCCCGAGATACCACGTTCCGCCGTTGCAGGCGGAAGTCCCGGCGGTGATATCGATCGTGGCGCCGTCGCGCGCCTTGAGGAACGCGTCGCAGACGCGGTGCTTCCCCTTCGCCGCGTCCTCGGCCGGCTCCATGGAGAACGTCACCGCGACGGGGTTCCCCTCGAGGCCGAGGAGCGAGCGAATCTCATCGGAATAACTCTGCCATTCCATATGATGCCCCCTTCAAAAAGCGCGCCGGAGAGCTTTCACGCGAAAATCTCCCCGGCGCTTGAAGTCGTCTGCCGATGTCCCGGCGCTCCCCGGTATCCCGAACGGATCTCGCGGCGCCGGTCGGGCGGGCATCGGAGCCCGCCAGGCTGTCCGTCGCTATGCTACCAGCGGTCTCCACGATCGCGCCGGCCGCCACCGCCGCCTCCACCGCCATGCCTCTCCCCACCGCCGCCGCCGCCCCTGTGTCCACCCTCGGCGCGAGGACGGGCTTCGCTCACGTTGAGCGCCCTGCCCTTGACGTCCTTGCCGTTGATGGCGGCGACCGCGGCCTTGCCCTCTTCGGCCACGGACATCTCGACGAACGCGAAACCTCTCGATCTATCAGTGAACTTGTCCTTTATGATATTCACCGAATCAACCTTGCCGAAGGCTTCGAATTCCTTGCGCAGATCCTCCTCGGTCATGTCGTAGGAGAGATTGCCCACGTAGATGTTCATTCTGACCTCCTTTGTGTCATTGTCCGACTTATACATGAACAAAGAGGAATATTCAATCGAAAAAAGTCGCGGATCCGGGCGGGAAACACCCCGTGCGCGCGCCCTCTCCGCGGGAAATGCGAGCTTTACACCCGTGGGGGAAACAGCTACATTTCGGGGACCATGATACAGATTCGGAACTTCAGCATCATCGCGCACATCGACCACGGGAAATCCACGCTGGCCGACCGGTTCATACAGCGAGCGAAGCTCGTCGAGGACAGAGAGTTCCACGACCAGATGCTCGACAACATGGACATCGAGCGCGAGCGCGGTATCACGATCAAGAGCCAGACCGTGTGTCTCCCGTACACGAACAAATCGGGTGAGGAGTTCATTCTCAATCTCATCGACACCCCCGGGCACGTCGATTTTTCCTACGAGGTCTCCCGGGCGCTGGCTTCCTGCGAGGGAGTGCTCCTTCTCGTCGACGCCACGCAGGGGGTGCAGGCGCAGACGCTGGCCAACCTCTACGCGGCGCTCGACCACAACCTCGAGATAATCCCGGTCATCAACAAGATCGACTCCCCCTCCGCCGACATCGAGCATACGAAGGAAGAGATCGAGACGGAGCTCGG